>JAJFIE010000355.1 GCA_021775275.1 Rhodospirillales bacterium
CTCGACCCGGACAAACTGGCCTATGTGACACAAACCACCCTTAGCGTTGACGAAACACGGGATATTATTCAGGCTCTCAAACGTCGGTTTCCCCTGATTAACGGCCCGGATGTGAATGATATCTGCTACGCCACACAAAACCGACAGAGCGCGGCCCGTGATCTGGCCGGTCAGGTGGATTTGCTGCTGGTCATCGGCGCAAAGAACAGCTCGAACTCCAACCGCTTGCGCGAGATCGGCACAGATCTATCCGTACCCAGTTACCTGATCGATGACGCAGACATGCTGCAATCGCAATGGTTGGATGGCGTTCATACCATCGGTGTCACGGCAGGTGCGTCGGCGCCGGAGGAACTGGTGACGGGTCTGATCAAGCACCTGGAAACGTATGGTGATGTGACCGTGGATGAACTGGCCGGGGTGCAGGAAAGCATGTCGTTTAACCTGCCCAGAGAACTGCGAGATGATGATCCCGCAGTTAATGCATAGAGTCCTAAAATACAGATAATCTGTTATTCAGACTGTATTATTTATGGCAGAGATCAGCGGCAACCATACCCGAACGGACCGCCCCTTCAATGGTAGCCGGCAGCCCCGTAGCGATCCAGTCACCGGCCAGAAACAGATTATGAAAATCCGTTGTGGCGGTGGGACGACGCCGATTCTGGTCCGGTGTCTGGGCGAAGGTTGCGCGCTTTTCCTTGATGATCCGAAAAGGGCCCATCTGACAGGCCCCCGGTGAACCGCCATTCAACTGTAACACCGCCGATACGTCGCGCCACAAACGTTCCGCAATATCCTGGGTTGGTTCATTGATCAGCGACGTTGCAGCACTTACCGTCACCGAGGCGATATTGCCCCGGTGAAAAATCCAGTGCGCTTCGCCGCAAATTAATCCGATTAATGTTAATTTATGTGTTTTATGTGGCAACCTGAAGTGCGCATTAACAATTGGGCGGAAGTCGTCAGGCGTCTGAACGGCTGGCATCAGGGCGTTCACACCGGCAATTGGCAGGGCCAGGATAACCGTGTCATTGGAGCCGATTTCAATAGTTTGATTATTGAATCGTAAAGCCGTGATACGGTCACCGCGCGTATCCATGGCTTTGAGACTGGCGTTAAACCGGATGTCCGTTCCTGCTTTGCGTAAAACTCCACGTGCTGGTTCAACCAGCGCGTGGCTTAAGCTCTCTTTGGCTATAACCGGACGGCAGCCATCGGGACCAACACCAAGGGTTTCCTTGATAACGGGCCACATGGCGGCGGCCATAGCACTTTCAGATTCGGTATTAAGCACAGCCATGGACAAGGGCTCCCACAGGCGGTGGTATATGGCTCCCGTGCGGCCCAGTTGATCGAATACCGTAGCGCTTGCGGATGCCTGTCTGAACCGAAGAGCGCTCAATGCATCCCGACGTGTAACGCCCGGGACGCCTAAACGTCGCATCAACAACCGCCACATCCCCTGCCCTCGGCCCAGATCAAGGGTCCAGCGTTCACCTGTGGTGACGTTCATGAACGGAAACGCAGCATGCTCGGCTGTAACCAGATGGTCCTGTGCACCGGTCCGCCGGATGTAATCCTGTATCGACCGGTTTCCCGAAAGCATCAGGTGGTTGCCGTTATCAATCACACATCCAAGCTGATCGTCATGGAAAGAGCGGCACCGCCCGCCGGCATGACCAACGCTTTCGTAGACATGGACACGGCGCCCCTGTTCAACCAGCGCGGTCGCGGCAGAAAGCCCGGCCATTCCTGCGCCAATGACATGGGTGGCCCCGCCCCCCATGTCATAACCAGCCGTAGCGCGCGACAATCCAGAGCTTTTCCCCGCATGACAGGGAGATCCGTCGCCGGGGCGATTTCCAGCCAGCCCGAACGATCTTCTCCAGCAGTCGTCCGTAGGCCGCCATCATCAGGCGTGGCGCACGGACGGCCCGCGAATCCATGCCGGACAACAGATCGGCAACCTCTTCAAACCGCACCTGCGCCTGATGTGCAAGCGAGTCACAGACAACCGCACATGCAGGATGATTGCACACCTCCGCAACAGTGGTAGTTGAATTTTCGCTGATTCCTGCGGCTGCCAGCATATCCTGTGGCAGATACAACCGATCTCGCGCCACATCCTCATCGAGGTCACGCAGAATATTGGTGAGCTGTAGCGCCTCGCCGAGTGCTTGCGCCAGCGGTCGGCCTTGCGTTGCGGACAAGCCGAATATGGGGGTGCAAAGGCGGCCCACAGCGCAGGCTACCCGGTCTATATATTCATTGAGCGCCGCCTGATTTGCGATCCGCACGGTATCCGCAGCGTCAGTTTCCATGCCTTTGATAACGCTCAGAAAATCGCATTCTTCCAAATGATAATGCGGTATAATATCCTGTAAAGCCTGACCGATGAGACCTGTCGCTGCGCCTTGGTAGACCCGCTGGATTTCCTCTCTCCAGTCGCCAAGTTGCGCTTGTTTGGCGGTCAAATTATCGGAACCATCGGCGATATCATCCACAGCCCTACAGAAAGCGTAGACGGCGAATATTGCGTTGCGCCGGACGGGGTCAAGAACGCGCATGGCCCAATAAAATGACGAGCCGGAATTCTGCACGACCCGGGTCGTGTAAAGTGTGGGACTTTCCACAAAGTGCGAGGGACTTCCCTCATTCAGGATTCTGGCGGCTGTCATGGAAACCATGGTTACACCACCCGGTGCAGCGGGTCACGCCCCGCGCGGTTTTTTCCGCGCCCGAAAGACGCCATCAAACCCTCCCAGGACGCCGCAAAGGCTATATCGGAACCGCCCGAGCGACACCCGTCCGGCCAGAGGATCTTCGGCGCGGAGTTTTGCAGCCAAGGCCTCGGCAATGCGTTGAATGATCGCCGCTTCCATGCCCAGTCGACGGCTATGGAGGCCAGCGGACACATGCAGCGATTTTTCCAGCAGCGTATCCGTAGCCTGGAGCGTCCGGTCGAGAACCCGGCGCAGTTCAGGCGATGTAACCGGATGGCTCAGCATGACCGCCTCCGCACCTTCGGCAGTCATCCAGTTCCCGGGCAGATAGATCCGGCCCAGTGTCTGGTAGTCGTCACCACAATCCTGTAGGTGATTGATAACCTGAAGGGAGCAACACAGCGCGTCGGACGACGCGTATCCATCGCTGCTGCCACCATGCAAATCGATCAGGTAACGTCCCACCGGCGCCGCCGACAGCATGCAATAGGCCATCAATGCGTCCCAATCGGCATAGCGGCTGTTGTCGGCATCGTGGCGAAATGCCGCGATCAGATCGAGGCAGTGCCGAGCGGTGACGCCCGTCCGGGCAAGGCTCTTCGCCATGGCAGCAGCTGTTTCATACCCCGGTTCATCAGGCCCGCCCCTCACCACACGGGCGAAAGTACCCAGTCGTTCAAGTTTTTCAGACGGTGACAGCGTCGGTGTGTCGGCAATATCGTCGATGGCGCGGGCAAAGGCGTAAAATGTCAGGATATGCGGGCGCAGACGCGCGGGCAGCAGCCATGATCCCACGGGGAAATTTTCATAATCTGCATGCTTGCCCGATGGAACCTCGACCGCCGGTCGGGACTCTGATCCGGATTCTGACCTGGAATTTCCGGAGCGCGTGTCAGGCTCCCGATGCGGCAATAACGACACGCTCACGCAGTTCCGTCAGAAACTTGGAAATATCACCACCGTTATTCTTGATGGCAGAGGCAAATTCGGAGCGCTGCGTTTGTCCCATGCTGACGCCTTCAACCATGATATCGACGACCTTGTAAGCATCGCCACGGGCGCGGACCCGCCAGTCCACCGCTACGGGTTCATTGGATTCCGGACGAACCAGGGTAGACGATACGATGACGTCCCTTTCATTGCGGATATCCGTCTTGATGATGGCCAGGGATTCCCCGCTGTAGGATGCAAAACGATCAACATAGGATTCCACCATCAGATCTTCGAACAACGCAACATATTCATCGCGTTCCTCACTAGACGCCTGACGCCAGAATCGACCCAAAACCCACTGGGCAATACCGGGAACATAGAAATACTCGTTCATTAACGCGCGCATGCGAACCTTGCGCTCATCGCGCGATATCTCCGTATCCGTCAGGCGGATGATAGCCGTTTCCGCCATGCTACGGATAAATTCTTCCGCATCTGCGCCCAGTTCACCTGAATGGACCGGACGGTTGACCGTTATCCCTGACAATAAAACCACCAGCGCCAACGCACGCAAAAAATGCCTTCTGGCACCCAAGACAGTTATAGTGTTTCCCATTCGGGCTCATCCCTTTGATTGTGCGTCACATTATTCTTCTTCGAAACGCATATCCAACGGTAGTGTATAGATAAATTTACATACCCACGTCAACGCAGAGATCCTCTCACAATTACGTCAACCTAGCCCCCGACCCGCTTTGCCGCCTCACCGATATGGCATAGTTTTTCGAAAGCCAGATCGCGCCCGAGCAACCCCAGTCCACAATCCGGCGCCGCCATCAGGCGATCCGCATCGATGTGTTCCAGCGCGTGACGGAGCCGCACCTCGATGGCATCCACCGTTTCAACCCGGCTCATGGCGATGGCGACGACGCCAAAGATCACGGTTGTATTGGCGAACATCTCCAGCAACGACAGATCATTGGGTCGGTGGGCGTCCTCAATGGATACCGCCTGAATACATGAAGCATCAATGGCGGGCGCCAATTTGAAATAACAGTCCTGTGGCGCCTTGATGTAATCCGGATTGTCCAGCCGGTCAGGATAGCCGCAACACATGTGCACGGTACGCGTCACATGATCCGGACAATTGTGAAAGCAGGCCTCCAGATTGTCGAAGCCGTAGTCCAGTGCATCATCTACCCGTCGGGCAAACAGCGGCTCATCAATCTGAATATGTTCACACC
>JAJFIE010000356.1 GCA_021775275.1 Rhodospirillales bacterium
GGTGTTACTTTTTTTGTCACGATGTTCGTAATCCCCACATCACGGCACAGCATGCCATGACATTACGCATCCCGTTCCACGACGAAATGCGCCAATTGCTTCAGAAGATCGCCCTTTTCACCGAATATTTCAAGGTGTTGCACGGCCTGATCACTCAACATTTTTGCCTGGCCCCGGGCGCGTTCCACACCAAGCAACGAAACAAATGTGGCCTTCCCCGCAGCCTGATCCTTGCCGGTCTTCTTGCCGGTCTTTTCAATCGAACCCTCCACATCCAGTAAATCATCGGCAATCTGAAACGCGAGTCCCAGATCATGGGCATAGGCATGTAAGGTGTGGCGCGCATTTTCGCTGGCATGTCCAAGGATCGCGCCCATTTCACATGCCACACTGATCAGCATGCCGGTTTTCATGCGCTGCATACGGGTGATTTCCGGCATGTTTAAATCGGTCGTCTCCGCCATCAGATCCAGAACCTGTCCGCCGACCATGCCCCGCTCGCCACAGGCCTCGGCCAGCGCCAGCACGAGGTCGGCGCGAACCCGGGCGTCCTGATGGGTTTCCGGGTCCGCCAGCACCTCGAATGCCCGGGTCAACAATGCATCGCCGGCAAGGATAGCCGTGGCTTCATCAAATTTCTTGTGACATGTGGGCTTGCCGCGGCGCAGCTCGTCATTATCCATGGCGGGCAGATCATCATGAACCAGCGAATAACAATGAACCATTTCCACTGCGGCAGCGGCACGCAGGGCGGACGCACGGTCAACGCCAAACATTGCAGAACTGCTCAGCACCATAAACGGGCGAATACGTTTTCCCCCACCCAGTACGGCATAGCGCATGGCTTCGATCACCCGGTCTTCGGGATCGCCACCAAGTTGCAGCAACCGGTCCAGGGCGCGCTCTACGGCGTCCGCAGCATCCGCCATGCTGGATTTCAGATCATTCACGGGTGTTTTCCTAAATTTTCCGTAGCAGGCCTTTATCGTGCGAAGAATACCGGATTCCGGATCAATCTATCTTGATCTTAATCAAAGTCGGCAGGTTCGCTGGTCGCTTCACCATCGGGGCCCATGACGATTTTCTCGACCCGGGTCCGCGCTTCAGTGAGTTTCTGTTCGCAATGCTTCTTCAACATGGCGCCGCGCTCATAGGCTTTTATAGCGTCATCCAGCGCGCCTGAGCCTTCTTCAAGAACGCGAACGATGTTTTCGAGCTCTTCCAGCGCATCTTCGAAGTTCAGTTTCCTGATGTCTGCCGGTATTTTGTCTTGTGATTTTTCACTCACGTCGCGTCACCAGAATTATCAATAAAATCAACCGCCTACTACTGAAGCATGGATTCCAGTTTAAGCGACCGCAGGGGGCAGCGGCAAGCAGGTTCGACCATGGGCCTGGTCTATGCGGCGCGCATCAATGCCCGCACATGACACGCGGCGCTCTCTGCCAATGCCTGTAAATCATATCCCCCCTCCAGAGAGGAAACCACCCGGCCATGGCAGCAATTATCGGCAACGTCCATGATGCGGTCGGTAACCCAGCCGTAATCTTCGGTCTGCACCTCCAGATTGGCCAGGGGATCGCGTGCGTGGGCATCAAACCCGGCGGAAATAATGATCAACTCGGGCGCAAACGTCACAACCGCCGGCAGGATGGTTCCCTCCCATGCGTGGCGGAATTCCCGTGATCCTGCGCCCGGCGCCAGGGGAACGTTACGGTTACTGTCACTCGGCCCGGTTTCATGTGCGCCGCCGGTCCCCGGATACGCTCCCGACTGATGGCTGGAGCCGAAAAACAGGTTTCTGTCTTTATAGAACAAATGCTGCGTGCCGTTACCGTGGTGGACATCAAAATCCACCACCGCGACACGGGAAAGGCCATGCGCCATCCGCGCATGCTCGGCCGCGATGGCGACGTTATTGAACACGCAAAATCCCATGGCGCGATCTCTCTCGGCGTGGTGTCCCGGCGGCCGCACGGCGCAAAACGCATTGTCGGCGTCTCCCCCGATCACCGCATCTACGGCGGCGCACACAGCGCCAACCGCCCGCAATGCGGCTTCGCCCGAGGCCGGGCACAATGCCGTATCCGGATCGAGATAGACAAGCCCCTCGACCGGCACACTTTCAAGAACCTGCGTCACATAGGCGGCGTCATGGGAAAGTTCGATGACGGTTCGGTCCGCCTTGGGAGCCTCACGACGATCAAGCGCCGCGAAATCATCGTCGCCCAGGGCGGCCAAGACGGCCCGCAACCGATCCGGACACTCCGGATGCATGGCGCCGGCATCGTGCTCGATACAAACGGGATGGGTGAACAGACTGGTTGTCATAAGAAGCGCTCTATTTTTTATTGTGACGACGCACCGGTGATGATGCGCAGGAAGTCTATCAGGTTTTCCAGGTCTTCCGCACTGGTTACGCGTTGAACCGGCATTTTTGTTCCAGGCAAAAAAACGTCCGGCCCTTTTTCAAATAACGCTGTCAGAGTTTCCGCATTCCACCTGAAATCCACCTGTTTGAGGGCTGCTGAATAATTGTACCCCGGCACCTGACCTGCAATACGGCCAAACAACCCGTCAAAATTCGGGCCGGAGCGGCGCGCACCGTCGGCGTTGAGGTTATGGCATCGGGCGCATTTTGTGAACAGCCGGGCGCCGGGATGATCACTCTCCAACCACGGTTGCGGCTCGTCCGATGCGATTGCCATTGGCCCAATCCGGTCACCGGTCTCAAGATGCCACACCCGTACTGTCTCGTCGGAACTGGCGGTCAGGGCAAAACGGCCATCGGGGGTCAAAGCCGTTGACCAGATTATGGTGTCATGGGCGTTAATCCGACGTGGCTCATCCGTCCCATCCAACGCCCACAGGACCAACTCACCATCGCGTCCCGCAGAAACCGCCGACTGCCCATCCGGTGAGAAGGATACGGAAAAAACCTGTTTTTCATGAAAATCAAATACCCGTAACAGAACACCGGAATCCATATCCCACAGGCGAACAGTTCCATCGATACTGGCGGACAGCAGCCGCCCATCGTCGGGTGACGCCGCCAGGCGGGTGATTCCCATGGCATGGCCTTCCAGAACCGAAGCAAAGCGAACTTCCGCACGATCCCAAATCCGTATTCTGCCGTCATGCCCTCCCATGGCCAGCCAGCGACCATCTTTGGAAAAGGCCACCGCGTTAACGGGTGTGTCCACCTCAATGGCAAGCACCTCAAGACCCGATACCGGGTCCCACAAGCGGACTGTTTTGTCCCATCCACCGGTGGCGATATGGTCGCCGGCGGGAGAAATGGCGACTGCCATCACTTTGTGGGTGTGCCCTTTCAAACGGTGCATGATTTGGGGATTGCTGGTGTCTGTCAGCGACCAGACAATGGCGGTGCCATCATCACTGACGGTCACGGCGCGCTGGCTGTCACCAAAAAAGGCAACATCATTCACCGGCGCGTCATGGCCTTCAAGGAAGGCCAGTTCTGATTGCTCGCCGAAATTCCACAAAATGGCCGAAAAATCAAAACTGCCGGAAAGCGCGTATCGACCATCCGGTGATACGGTAACGGTGCGCACCATCCCGCCATGCCCCAACAGGTCAGCGCTGGATGGTTGAGGCAGCATCAACGGCACGACAGCCACTACGGCCATAACGACCGTACGGATGCATCGCCGTACCCTGTTAAATGAAATTTGGCCCATTATGCCCCCGTGTCATCACATAACTGTCATACAGCATGGTATTCGATGTCAATTCGCTCGCCAATTCTATCGATTGGGGTTTATACCAAGGTGCAGTAATAAGAATAACACCGAAATCCCGGAAATAGGGTACCGCAAGGCGGAATCCACGACTATATCGTGGGCTATACAAATTGTGACTGACTTGAGGCTTGTTTTGACGGCTCCCGGTAACCTGTTTGTTCATTTTCGATATCTCCTGATTGCCCTGTTTGCCTGGTCATTGACCGGAACTTTGGCCCAGGCCCAAGAACAGGCACAGGATAATGAACCAGAAGCGACGCCCGTCCGTGTCGATATGGTCATTGAAGAACCCCTGAACCAGACCATGCCGGTAATTGGCCGACTGGTGGCGACGAAAACCGGTGTTGTTTCGGCACGCACCGGCGGACCTGTGGGTGAATTCAGGGTGCAGGTCGGAGACCGGGTCACGGCGGATCAGATTATCGCCGTTCTGGTCAAGGACACGCTGGAATCCCGTCGTGACCTGTGGCTGGCCGAAGTTGCCAAGGCAAAGGCCGCCATCGGCACCAGCCGTGCCGAATTGAAGTTGCGCGAGCAGGAGATGAAACGCCTGAGCGACCTTGAGACATCTGCCGCCTTCAGCCAGGCCAGACTGGATGACAAGGCGCAGGAAGTCGCTGTGGCAAAAAGCGCCATCGCCGAATTACAGGCGGCTCTCGGGGTTGCAAACGCCAATTTGCAGCTTGCACGCATTGACCTGAACTACGCGGACATTCGGGCCCCTTACCATGGCGTGATCACCCAGCGGCATACGGAGGCAGGCGCCTATGTGCGCGCAGGCGACCCGCTGGTGACGCTCATTGATGACAGCACGCTGGAAATTGACGCCGACGTCCCGACAGAACGCATTTCCGGCCTGACACAGGGTACTGCGGTTGCCTTCAAGTACGGTGATGGCACCACAGGGACCGCCGCCGTCCGCGCCGTGGTTCCCGATGAAAATCCCCTGACGCGGACCCGGTCGGTGCGCTTCACCGCAGCACTCGGGTCGAGCGCACCGCTGGCCGCCAACCAGAGCATCACCCTGCAAATCCCCGTCGGCGCCCCCCGCACGGTTATCAGCGTCCACAAGGACGCCATTCTGAGCCGCGGCGGACGTCGACTCGTCTATCTGGCGAAGGGCGGTATCGCCACCGTCCGCCCGGTCGAACTTGGCGAATCCATTGGTGTGAGGTTTGAAGTCCTTGATGGGCTGATATCCGGTGATCTGGTGGTTGTCCGTGGCAATGAACGCCTGCGCCCTGAACAGGCCGTCGTCATCACCGAACCGAAAAGCTGATTCCGCCATGGACTTGATTAAATCATCCATTGAACGACCTGTCGCTGTCATCGCCGCTGTATTAATGGTGATTATGTTTGGACTGGTTGCCCTCAACGAAATTCCCATTCAGCTGACCCCTGACGTACGCAAGCCGGTGATCAGCTTGCGCACCTTCTGGCCGGGTGCCGCCCCGGCAGAAGTAGAGCGCGAGATCACCAACCGTCAGGAAGAGGTCCTGAAAGGGCTGGAGGGCCTGGAACAGATCACCAGCCGGTCCGAAGATGGTCGTTCTTCCATCACTCTGGAATTCGGTGTCGGCCAGAACATGGACAAGGCGTTGTTGCTGGTAGCCAACCGACTTGACCGTGTCGATGGCTACCCGGAGGAAGCAGATGAACCCTCGATCAGGACATCATCCAGCGACGACAATCCGATCACCTGGATTGTCCTGCGCCGGGCAGACGGCGTAGAGACCCCTATCCACCAGTTTGGCGACTTTATTGAAGATACCGTGCAGGACCGAATTGAACGGGTTAACGGCGTATCGCGCGTCAACGTTTACGGCGGCAGCGAACGCGAAATGGAAGTGGTTGTCGACCCCGACAGCATGGCGCGTTACGGACTTACCGTAACGCAGGTCGTCAACACCCTCCGCGCTGCCAACGCCAGCGTTTCAGCCGGTGATGTTGATGAAGGCAAACGCCGTTATGTGGTTCGCACGGAAGGCGAATTTGTAACCCTGGATCAGGTCCGCAATGTTGTTTTGCGATCCCTGGTTGATCCCCAGACCGGACGTCTGGCCCGCGTCACCATGGGCGACATCGGACGGGTTTCATTCGACTACAAGGAACCATCCGCCCATATCCGTTTTATGGGCGAGCCGGCTCTGGCCATTAACGCCATCCGCGAAACCGGCTCCAACGTGATCGAAGTAATGAACGGTATCCGCGAGGCGTTGAAGGAACTTAACGAAGATATCTTGCCGGATGCACGGCTCTATCTGACCCAGGTCTATGATGAAACGGTCTATATTGACTCGTCCATCCAGCTCGTGCGGCAAAACATCTTTGTCGGCGGCGGATTGGCCGCCATTATCCTGTTGCTGTTCCTGCGGTCGGCGCGCGCCACACTGGTTATCTCTCTCGCCATCCCGGTGTCCGTCATTGGTGCGTTTGTCGCCATGGCCGCGCTTGGGCGGTCGCTGAATGTTATTTCATTGGCGGGCATCGCTTTTGCCGTGGGCATGGTGGTTGATGCAGCGATTGTTGTGCTTGAAAACATTTACCGACTCCGCGAACAGGGTTTATCCAAACGCGAAGCCGCCTACCTGGGCGCAAAACAGGTGTGGGGTGCGGTTTTTGTCTCCGCACTGACGACCGTTCTGGTGTTCATCCCCATCCTTGTTATGGAACTGGAAGTCGGTCAGTTATTCCGCGACATCGCCGTGGCGATTTCCGTGTCGGTCATTCTCTCGCTTATCGTCGCGGTGACCGTCATCCCGGCGCTTTCCAATCGACTGCTGACAAAAACCGCGAAGGAGTCCCATGGCTCCATCGGCGCGCCACTGGTTATCGTCGGCAATCTGTTCGTTTCGCTGATTTCCGGCGTCACCGCCCGGGTCATCAACAACCGCTTCCTGTCCATCATGGTCGTGGTTGTTTTGTGTGGCGCGGGCGGCATGGCCACATGGACCTTCCTGCCCAAACTGGACTACCTGCCGGACGGCAACCGAAACCTTATTTTCGGCGTCATCCTGCCCCCACCCGGCTACAATCTGGATACCATGGAAGGTATCGCCACTGATATCGAGAACACCATGCGGCCCCTGTGGAAAGGATCAACCGGCGAGGTGGATACCACCTTCAACACATCGGACGATGGCTCGGGTGATTCTGAGACAGCGCTGGTGAAACGGTTTTTCTTTGTCGCTACCCGCGCAACGACATTCCTGGGGGCTGCGGCCATGGACCCCACCCGCGTCAGGGAACTGATCCCGGTGTTACAGAATGCCGCTTACAAGGAACCCGGCACCTTCGGCCTGATCAGTCAACGATCGCTTTTTGGACGCGGCATCGGTGGCGAGCGTTCCATTGATCTGAATGTGAGTGGACCGGACCTGGAAAATATTCTCGACGTGGCGCTTCGGGCCATGGGCAAACTGGGCGAACACCTGCCCTTGAACGCCGGGACACAAATTCGCCCGAAACCCGGGCTTGAGCTGGGCGCACCGGAAGTCCGCGTCTACCCCAACCGGGTCAAGCTCGCCGATAACGGGGTCAGCGCCCGCGAACTGGGCGACACCCTGGATGCCTTTAATGACGGCCTTCGCGTTGCCGAAATTACCGTGGATGGAAAGCGCCTGGATTTGATGTTGAAAGGTCCCAACCGGCAGGTCACCGAGACTCAGGGAATCAATCAGCTGCCGGTTGTCACAGCGTCAGGACGTATCCTTCCCGCCAGTTCCCTGGCCGATGTGGAAGTTACCTCGGGGCCGACAGAAATTCGCCACCTGGAACGCGAACGGACGGTAACACTGGAAATCCGCCCACCGGAGAACATGGCGCTGGAAGCGGCCCTCGACATTATCCGCAGCGGAGTCATTGCCCCCCTGCGCGCCGAAGGCATGCCCACCGGTATCCGACTGCAATTATCCGGTACGGCTGACAAACTACGTCAGACATGGGACGCCATGGTCCTGGAACTGATGATTGCCGTCGCCATCGTCTATCTGGTCATGGCGGTTCTGTTCGAAAGCTTCATCTATCCCTTCGTCATCATGTTGTCCGTGCCGCTGGCGACGGCGGGCGGTGTCGGTGGACTGGTGCTGGTCAATCAGATGACCTTTCAACCGCTGGATATGCTGACCCTGCTCGGGTTTGTGATCCTGATTGGTATTGTGGTGAACAATGCCATTCTGCTGGTTCACCAGACCCTGTTCCATATCCGCAGCGAGGCCATGAGTGTGCACGACGCCATCATGGAAGCGACCCGCAACCGCATTCGCCCCATCTTCATGTCAACGCTGACCAGCGTGTTTGGTATGCTGCCGCTGGTGGTGTTTCCCGGCGCAGGCTCGGAGCTTTACCGTGGTCTGGGATCCGTGGTTGTCGGCGGGCTGGCCTTGTCGGCCATTCTGACGTTGTTGATCATCCCGCCGTTGATGGCATTGGTGGCGGGGGCAGCGGAAAGTGCGCGGCGCAAGCCCCCACAGGTTGCCGAGGAGGTCGCCGAGGCTGCTGCGGAGTAAATCACCGCACGGATATCACGGCGCCATTTCCTTTTTTTCCAATTCGGCCAGAGCCCCTTCCGTCTTGGCGAGATGGCCTAACCCCATGCCTTTCAGGACATGATCCGCCTTGGTGAACTGGATATTGGTATACGTGGTGATCTCCACACGGTTGCCCCAGGGATCAAGGAAATCGAGAAACCGCCCATCGAGGAACTCGATACCCATGGCCTCCAGGGTTTCGCGAGCCAGTTCCTTGTCATCCACGGCGATACCGAAATGGCGGTTTTCATCGGGGCCCTGATTGCGTCCCAGGGCAAAATTGATGAATTGATCACCGAAGTAAATAAATGCGGCGGTTTTGTTCCGGCTTTCAATCTCGAAATCAATGAAGTTACCGTAAAACGCCAACGCCTCATCAATATCGCCGACTTCAAGCGCCACATGATTGATGCCAACCGCTCTGGCCTTTGGTTTATCTGCGTTTTTTGTCATCTGCCTCTCCCTGGCTACAGCCTCTCATGTAAGCAGTTCTATACATAATCACCAGTCCTCACTTATTACATGAATGTGATTTGCGCGGATTTTGTTTGGCTCGTTATGCTCTTGCCACTTGGAATTCGCACCACGCGAACACGGGCTGACGGCTTTTGGCAATGAAACATATGGCAATTGAACATCTGGAAGATAACGTCCGGGATGCCAGCGCCCTGTTGAGAGCCATGGGCAATCCCCACCGGCTGATCATTTTGTGTCATCTTTCCCAAGGCGAGGTTTCTGTCGGTGATCTGGAACCATACGTCGGTTTGAGCCAGTCCGCCCTGTCGCAACACCTGGCAAGGCTCCGCCGCGACGATCTGGTTGCTACCCGCCGGGACGCCCAGACGATTTATTATTCGCTCGCTGATGAAAACGCCGCGACCCTGATCGATGTCTTGTGCAACATGTACCTAGAAGGAAAAACGGTGATGCGCCGGAACTCCTGAAGGCGTGTTTCAGGTTGCCGGGAATAACGAGTTTGGAATTCGGCAGCTTATCGGTGATCAACCGGTTGAGACGCGGATTGCAGGCGACCTACGATGCAGCCTCGTCCGTGATCCAGTCACGAAAAGCCTTTAGCTCCGGAATGTTGAGAGCGCCTCGTGGATAGGCCAGAAAGTAGCCATAGTTGTCGAGTTCGACTGTCGAAACCCGGAACAACCGGCCTGCCGTCAGTTCAGATGCGATCAATCCGTCATTCAACGCCGCGCCCTGACCATCGATAACGGCTTGAACCCGCACGTTCGGATCGGGGATGACCAGATCGCCATCACCGGATCGATAGGGAAATTCCGCCGCCTGATGCCAATCAGACCACGCCTGACTGCCATCGCGGTCATGCAGCAGAGGGATGTCTGGCCAAGCCGTATCCAGACCTGATTCATTCACACGTTGATTGATTACCGCACCGACCGTCGGAAAAGCAGGGCACGGGAACAGCAACTCGATCTCCATATCCGTCCACTCGCCCTTGCCCCAGCGAATAGCCATATCGATGTTCTGTGTTCGCAGATTGATGAGGTTGATCAACGGCTGGAGACGCAGACCGATACGGGGATGACCAGCGATAAAAGTCATAAGGCGGGGCGACAACCACCGCGAGGCAAAATAGGTCGACATACCGATGGTAATGCGCGTCGTGCTCTCGCCCCGAATTTGGTCGATGTCCCGCTCCATGTCACGGAAGGCCGGGCGGGAGATATCCCAGAGCTTTTTCCCCTTCTCGGTCAGCACGATACCCCGATGCTGTCGGGTGAAGACTTGAAAACCGAGTTCTTTTTCCAGTTGGCTAATTTGATAGCTTACAGCGCCCTTGGTTAGATTCAATTCGTCCGCAGCCGCCGTGAAACTGAGATAGCGGGCCACCACATTAAAAAACCGCAAGCTGTCATAGGATCGGAAGCGCATTCTATGCGTTTAATATTTTTGAACCAAATGCGCAAATCATTTGAATTGCGCCATGACTGGATTCGTTGTTTGTATACCTGCCTCACAAGCAAATCTATTACGCCTTTCCCAGCGTGACGGTTCACTGAATTATGAATAAATTTTTTGCACACCAGGTTTGGAATGATTGGCTCTGACGTTGATTATCAGAAAACTCCTTCGATGAAGAGAGAACGGCGTGGCGGACGAGCGGCGCGCAAAAAACGCCGGTCCGCGGGTGGAAGAGTCGCTGCCCCCGCCGTCATGCGCCGCACCATTCCGGTTTACGAAATTCTCGATGAAAAGGCATTGCAAACGCTTGAAAATCACGCCGAATGGATCTTGCGTGAAATCGGTGTCGAGTTCCGCGGCGATGAAGAAGCATTGCGGCTTTTCAAGGAAGCGGGGGCGACAGTCGCAGGACAACGTGTGCGGTTTGATACGGGGATGGCCAGGGCGCTTTGTTCCACAGCGCCAAAGAGTTTTCGCATGGTCAGTCGCGATCCGGCCTCATCGATCACACTTGGTGACGATCATGTTGTTTTCATGCCGGGATACGGCTCCCCCTTTGTGACGGACATTGATCACGGTCGCCGCTATGCGACGATTGAGGACTTCCGGAACTTCGTCAAACTTACATATGCTTCGCCGTGGCTTAACCATTCAGGTGGCACGGTTTGCGAACCCGTTGACCTGCCCGTCAACAAGCGGCACCTGGATATGGTCTATACTCACCTGCGTTATTCCACCAAGCCCTTCATGGGGGGCGTGACGGCGCCGGAGCGGGCCGAAGATTCCGTCGCCATGGCGCGGTTGGCGTTCGGCGATGCCTACCTCGAAGAAAACTGCGTGATCCAGGGCAACATCAATATCAATTCTCCGCTGGTTTACGATGGCGTCATGTCAAGCGCGCTGAGAATCTATGCCGCAGCCAATCAGAGCGTCGCCGTGTCGCCAGCCATCTTCGGCGGCGCCATGGGGCCGGTGACCCAACCAGCCGTGCTGGCGCAGACCCACGCCGAAACCATGGCCGGTATCGCGTTAAGTCAACTGGTTCGCAAGGGGACGCCGGTTGTTTACGGTAATTTCAACACGACCATAAACCTGAAGACCGGTGCACCGACATTCGGCACGCCGGAGGCCAATCTTCATACATTTGCGTTCGCCCAGCTCGGCCGACGGTTGGGGGTGCCTGTGCGGTGCGGCGGTCAGCTTACCGCCTCGAATCTTGCGGATGGGCAAGCCATGCAGGAATCCGCCGATTGCATGATGGCTGGTATCCTGGCTGGCTCGAACTTCGTCTTTCACGCTGCCGGTTGGCTCGAAGGCGGCCTGACCATGGGTTATGAGAAATTTATCATGGACCTGGATCATTGCGGCATGATGCTTCGCATGATCGGTGGGCTGACCGTTGATGAGAACGGGCTGGCGGCAGACGCCTATCGGGAAGCCGGGCCCGGCGAGGCGTTCTTTGGAACCGCACACACCATGGCGAATTTCGAAACCGCCAACTACATGTCTGAATTGTCCAGCGGCGACTCCTATGAACAATGGATGGAAGACGGCGCAAAGGACATGCAACAGAGGGCAAACCGGCGCTGGAAAGAGATGCTGGCCGATTATCAACCTCCACCTCTGGACCCGGCGATTGACGAAGCCCTGCAAGACTTCATGGCGCGAAAAAAATCGGAAACGCCCGACCAATGGTATTAACGGCCACCTCACCTCATCAATAAAGGAGTTAAACAATGAGCAATCTCAAATGTGTTCGCATTCCCACCACCGCCAAAGTCGATGGCCTTGAGCCGACAGACTATATTTCACCGGAAGCGCTGCAATCAGGGGACCCACAGGAACGTGGGCGCAGTTTCTACGAAGATCAGACCGGACAACTCGACGCGGGCGTCTGGCAATGCGAGCCCAACCGGCACGTTCTCGAGCCCTCACCGTATGATGAATTTGTTTACCTGCTCGAAGGCCACATTGACGTCATTGACGATGAAGGCGGTGTGGAGACGTACAAGGCCGGTGACAGCTTCGTGATGCCGCGTGGATGCAAATGTACATGGGATGTCAAGGAGGCGGTGCGCAAACTGTATGTCGTGCTAACGGCGGAGACATACCGGGACTGAAGATGCGCGACGGTGGATTCCCGACAAGACAAGACCCGACAAGATTAAGAACGGTCACGCCGGGTCGGGAACCAACCGTTCCTGGGCGACAATCCAGCGGATTTCTTCTTTCACCATATCGATATGGTGGGAGGACTCTGCGTTCAGCACGGATGCCAGAATGGCCACACGAACGGGTTTCGGCATGCGGTGGAAGTTCTCCAGCATCAGGAACTTGACGCTGGGCCGCACGTTTTCGGATAACAGTAAACTCAGCACCAGCCGCTTGCGGATATCGTTACGCAGGTTTCCGGCTTCCGTCAGCTCGAAAAATTCGAGAACGAACTCACGCGGCGCAATGGTTCCATCCATGAGGCCGCGCAGGTTTTCCCGGAGCGCCATGGTGAACTGCTGGCGCGTGCGGACGATAAATTCGTTTGCGTGACGGCGAATGCGGGAAATTGCATCGGGATCAAAGGCGCTTTCGGTCACCAGTGAGACGCATTCGCGGACCAGTGGGTGCTTGCTCGTCTCTCCAACCACCTGGATCACGCCCGAGACCAGTTTATTGGTGCGACCAAGCGGACTGAGACGGGTGATGGCGGCAATGGACATGGGGGCTTCCGGATCACGCGTCGCCAACATGGCAAGCGGCAAGGGATCTTCCATGGCGCTCAGATCAAGACCGTTGTTCAGCAGATACTCGGGCAGCAGAATGCGATCATTCTCGCCCGGCATGCACACTGGATCGCCATCATGATAGTTTTTCTTGATGCGGAGGGCCGCCTGTAACCCGGCCTGGGTTACCCCCAGAGATTTATCATCCATCTGTGTCTTGTATCCCAAAAAATCCTATTCTCACGGCGCCACCGTCTCGTCATGGCCCGCCGTATGCATGGATGTCGGCACTGTACCGTTTGTCTGAAACCAGTCGCGGTAGAGCCGCGCACCGGCGTGGATCACATCCGCAGCAAGTGTTGCGGTGAATACTTCTTGTTGGTGCAACAGTCGGCGCATGGTCGTTAATTGCTCATCCAGCGCACTGTCCCAACGGGCGCCGATATCATCAAATCTTCGTTCCAGCGTTTCTGCGTCTTCAATCAGATGCGCCAGGATCAGTGTCAGAAAGACCAGCGAGGCAGGTGGAATTTGCACCTTGCCGCTGCGCCATTTACTGACTGTGGGGGCAGACACATTTAACATTTTGGCAATCGTCTTGGCCGGAACGCCTGCACACGCCAACCCTTCGAATACCGGTTGCTGTGCTGACCCAAAAAGGGGAGAAAAGCCATCCATCGGTCAAATCTCCTCAACTGAAGCATCCTGATTTACCCCGATACTTCTACCCTGCTACAGGGTTCAATCACAAACTTTGTGTGGCTCGTATGTATCAACACTAGATATAGTGGAGACGATTCCCCGGTTTTCCGGGAATTTCCCGGATTAACCTCTGACTGTGAACGGATGACATGCGCATTGGAATAGATCTCGGCGGCACAAAGATGGAAGGAATCGCCCTCGATTCGGCAGGCAAGGAAATTGCCCGGAAACGGATATCCACACCAACCGACGGATACGGCGCGACCGTTGATGCCGTGTGCGAACTGGTTCGTTTGCTGGAATCCGAAACCGGGCAACAGGGCAGCGTCGGCGTCGGTATCCCCGGCACCATTTCGCCGGCAACA
>JAJFIE010000357.1 GCA_021775275.1 Rhodospirillales bacterium
GCCGCTGGCGGTATTCAGAAGCGCGTTCAGCAATGGCCAGTCGGACACCGCGTCAGAGCCGTCCTTCATGGCCTCGGTTTCCCGGTTGGGGCTGGCGACGGAGCCTGAATCCAGATGATCGCGGCCAATAACCACGGGCGCGCTTAACTCACCGGACTTGACCATTTCATTGAATGCGAGACCCAGTTTATGACGCTGTCCCAGCCCGACCCAGCAAATGCGCGCGGGCAAGCCCTGAAAATGAATGCGTTCACGCGCCATATCCAGCCAGTTATGCAGGTGCGGATCATCGGGGATCAGCTCTTTCACCCTGGCGTCGGTCTTGTAGATATCCTCCGGATCACCGGAAAGCGCGGCCCAGCGGAACGGCCCGATGCCACGACAGAACAGCGGGCGGATGTAGGCCGGAACGAAGCCCGGAAAATCGAAGGCGTTAGCAACGCCTTTGTCCTTCGCCATCTGGCGGATGTTGTTTCCGTAATCCACGGTCGGGATGCCCTGTTCGTGAAAGGCCAGCATGGCGCGAACCTGCACGGCCATGGATTGCATGGCGGCCTCGACCACGGTGTCGGGGTCGCTTTGCTGTTTCGCTTCCCAGTCCCCGAGCGCCCACCCGACAGGCAGGTATCCATGCAAAGGATCATGGGCGCTGGTCTGGTCGGTTACCGCGTCCGGCCTGACGCCGCGCCTGACCAGTTCCGGAAAAACGTCGGCAGCATTCCCAAGCAATCCAACGGATACCGCCTTGCCGTTTGCATGGGCCGTCTCGATCATGGCAAGGGCTTCATCCAGATCGGCGGTTTGTTTGTCGAGGTACCCTGGACGCAGGCGCATATCGATGCTGCTGGGGCGGCATTCGACAGCCAGCATGCTGGCCCCGGCCATGGTCGCCGCCAACGGCTGCGCGCCGCCCATGCCGCCCAGACCGCCCGTCAGTATCCACTTGCCCCCAAGATCACCACTGAAATGCTGACGCCCCATTTCCACAAAAGTTTCATAGGTGCCCTGCACGATGCCTTGTGATCCGATATAGATCCATGACCCGGCAGTCATCTGGCCGTACATCATCAGGCCCTTCTTATCGAGCTCATTGAAGTGTTCCCAAGTGGCCCAGTGCGGCACCAGATTCGAGTTGGCGATGAGAACCCGGGGGGCGTTTTCGTGGGTGCGGAAGACGCCAACCGGCTTGCCGGACTGAACCAGCAGGGTCTCGTCGGCTTGCAGTTCTTTCAGCGCGCCGACAATACGGTCGAAATCCGCCCAGGTGCGGGCGGCGCGGCCAATGCCGCCGTATACCACCAGTTCTTCGGGCTTTTCCGCCACTTGCGCATCCAGATTGTTCATCAGCATGCGCATGGGCGCTTCGGTCAGCCAGCTCTTGCACGTTAAATCACTACCCGTGGGCGACTTGATGTCGCGGGTATTATCGTTGCGGCTATCAGGCATTTTTCTCTTCCTTGTTCGGCCATACCAAAGGGAACTCCGGTGCATCCATGATGTCATCTTCTTTGAGCATCAAACCGGGGAACGGTGGCGATGTTGCGCCACCACGGTCGGCATAGGTCACATCATCGCCCAGCCAGCGAAAGGCGATGGCCGCCCGGCGCGCCGTTGAATTATTGGCTGGTGCGCCGTGAATTGTGCGGAAGTTAAACCCGATGGCGTCTCCGGGTTCGGTTTCCCACCCCAGAATCCGGTAATCATCCCGGTGACCATCAATGTCAGGCAGATCATCCCATGCCTGGCTGTCGTTGACCGGCTTGCCAGAGAAAAACATGGGCGTGTACATCTTTCCCCACCTGTGCGAACCGCCGATGTATTCGACGGCCAGATCGCGTGTCACATGGTCCAGCGCGATCCACAGCGAACACGTCTTCGCGCCATTCACACAATAGTACGGCTGGTCCTGGTGCCAGGGCGTTTTCACGGCATTCCCCGCCTCCTTCAATACCACATGCTCATGAAACATCCGCACTTGGGCCGACCCCGTCAGTTGCGCCGCCACGGCGGCGGCGGGAGAGTCGAAAACAAACGAGCGATATTCCGGAATGCGGTCCCAGTTACAGTAGTCATTAAAGAACGGCGTTTCCCCTTCGCCCGTGTGATATCGTGCTGTCGGGCTGGGTTCGCGAAGATTACGGTCCAGCCCCGCCTGTAGCGTTTTCACCCAGTCGGCGAAAACGCCTTTCAGAAGAACCGCACCATCTTCCTGAAACTGATCAACAACCGATTGTTCAATCATGGAATCAGACATGGCGATCACCTTTCCGAGTGTCAATCATCGTACTGCGCCAACAGATTGCGTGCGATGATGTTGCGTTGAATTTCGGATGAACCTTCATAGATCCGCATGATACGGACATCGCGGGCATAACGTTCCAGCGGCATATCCCGGGAATAACCATAGCCACCGTGAATTTGCAGGGCCGCATCCGTGACCCGCCCCGCCATTTCCGATGCATGAAGCTTTGCCATGGCGGCCTCTTGCGAAAATCGCTCTCCCCGTCCCCGCTTCGCGGCGGCGCCCAGCGCCAGCAGGCGCGATGCCTGTAGATCCGTCGCCATGTCGGCCAGCATCCACTGCAACCCCTGAAACGTGGCGATGGCTTCGCCACCGACCTGACGATCCTTCGACCAGCGGCACGCAGCATCGAGAGCCGCTTCGGCGATGCCGACACACATGGCGGCGACCTCGATCCGACCATTGTCCAGTGTCTTCATGGCCGTTCGGAAACCACTGCCTTCTTCGCCGATGCGGTTTTGTTCGGGCACAGCACAATCAAAAGACAGCTCAAACACATGCCCGCCTTTCAGACCCATGGTGCGTTCAGCCGGGCCGGACGAAAAACCGGGCGTGTCGCGATCGACGACAAACGCACTGATGCCCCGATGCCCGGCATCCATATCGGTCTTGGCGAACACCACGATAAAATCCGCCGCGCCACCGTTGGAAATAAAGTGTTTTACGCCTTTCAGGTGATATCCGTCGGCGGTGCGATCCGCGCGGGTCATCATGTCGGCAGGATTTGATCCGGCAAGCGGCTCCGTCAGCCCGAACGCGCCAAGCGATTTTCCCGCGGCTGCGCCGGGCAGATACCTGCCCCGCAACGCTTCATCGCCACCGATCAGAATGGCATCGGTGGCCAGGAAGTGCGCTGTCAGCATGGACGCCGTGGATCCACACGCTCCGGCGATCAAAGCCACGACCTCGAACATCACCTCGGGGCGCAAACCAACCCCGCCCCACTGATCGGGGAGATTGATCCCAAACAGCCCCATGTCCGCCATGGGTTGAAGGTGGCGGGTAACAAACACGGCTTCCTCATCAACCCCGGCAGCAGCAGGCGCCAGGACCTCATCCGCAAAGCGGTGAACAGCATCGATCATGGCGGTTTCTTCAGGGTTTAATTCACGGCTCACAGGGCGTCCTCCTGTACACGGCACAGGCGTTCCAGTGTCGCCGGATCGATACATTCCAACCCGCCAAACACTTCCCGGGTATGGGCGCCGAGGGCCGGAGCGGGCTGAATATTGCCTCGCGGCGCGCCTTCGAACTGAACCGGCTGTTCCATAGCAGGAACATCCCCCGCCACCGGGTGACGATGCTGAACCAGCAGGCCGCGTGCCGCCACCTGGGCGCTTTCAATAGCCTGTTCCATGGACTGGATGGGCGATGATGGCACATGGGCGGCCGTCAGCTTCCCGACCACTTCCGCAACTGAAAACCCGGCACTCCAGCTTTCGATGACAGAGCGCAAGTCAGCCTCATTGAGGGTACGCAACTCATCCGTCTCGAAACGGGCGTCCTGCGCCAGGTCGGCATGGTCCATGGTCTCGCACAGCGCCTGAAACTGCCCGTCGTTGAGAACAGCGATAATGAAATGTCCGTCACGGGCCTGAAACGCGCCGAACGGTGTAGACAGGGGGTGTCGGTTGCCAACCCGGGCGGGCGGCGTATCACCGAACATCCACTGGGCGACAGCCGTGGGCATCAGTGAAAACAAGGCATCGAACATGGCGACGTCCACATACCCGCCCCGGCCCGTCCGTTCTCGCTCATAGAGCCGCGCCAGGATGGCCCATGATGCAAACAGCCCTGCTGTCAGGTCGCCTATGGACTCGCCCACTTTTGTGGGTGGGTCGTCAGGGGCGCCCGTCATATGCATCAGACCGGATGCCGCCTGGGCGATCAGGTCATAGGATGGCCGGTTCGCATCCGGCCCCGATTGCCCGAACCCGGAGATACTGGCGTACACAAGGCGATCATTCAACTCGGACAGGGACGGATAGTCGATGCCCAGACGCGCCGCGACACCGGGCCGGAAATTCTCGACCACCACGTCAACACCCCTCGCCAACGCGTGGGCGGCAGACTTGCCATCATCGGATTTCAGATCAAGGCAGATGCTTTTCTTGCCCCGGTTGACCAGCAGAAATAATGCACTTTCGCCATTCCGAAATGGCCCGATGCGGCGGTACTCGTCGCCTTTTATCGGTTCAACCTTAATGACATCCGCCCCCAGGTCGGCCAGCAGCGCCGTACAGAACGGGCCTGCGAGAATTTGTGTGAAATCCAGCACACGCAAACCGGCGAGCGGTTTGCCGGGTTCGGACCCAGAAGGTTGGTTGGCGCTCATGAGAAATCCCAAAAGTGGCGTGCTGCGGGATTGATTGTGGCGTGTCTTTATCATCGGATAAAATATTAATTCACAATTTTTACTATCGGATTTTCTTATAACTAGCTAAACAGGGACCATGAAATTCAACTTACGCCAGTTGGGTTATTTTGTCGCGGCGGCGGAGCATGGCAGCGCGCTCCGTGCAGCCGAGGCCGTGCATGTTTCGCAGCCCTCCATTTCCACGGCCATCCGTGATCTGGAACAGGCCCTCGGCCAGCCTCTGTTTCACCGCCGTTATGCCAAAGGCATGAGCCTGACGCCTTTCGGGCAGCGAAAATTGGGTGAAGCCCGCCAGTTGATGAGCGAGGCGCAGGCCTTTGAAGCGAACAGCGAGGATGACGCCACGCCCACCGGCACGGTCGCATTTGGTTATTTTACGTCGTTGGGCCCGGCGCATGTCCCTGCCCTCCTGCGGCATCTGGGCCACGAACTGCCGGACCTGAACGTTGATCTGTCCGAATGCGATCTGGAGGAGATTAACGAGCGTTTGCGCGACGGGCGTATGGAAGTGGCGCTCAGCTATGATGTGGGCCTGACCGCGCCGGTGACCAAGGAAGTTCTGGCTGAGTTCGAGCCTTATGCGGTTCTCGCCGAAGACCATCCCCTCGCCCGTCACGACTCAGTTTCCCTGCATGATCTGGCGAAGGAGCGCTTTATTCTGGTTGATCTGCCGGTCAGCCGTGAGTTCCTTTTGGCGCCGTTCTGGCAAAACGGGCTGGAGCCGGAAATCGTCCACGAAGTGGGGTCCGTGGAAATGGTCCGCGGCATGGTCGCAAACGGTCTGGGTGTTTCACTGTTGACCACGCGGCCCACACATAACGTCGCCCATGATGGCCGAACGCTGGCCTGTCGTCCGATCCGTGAAATGGTGGCGCCGCAAAAGCTCATCGCCGCCTACCCCAGCGCCCACCCGCCGACCCGGGCGGTCGCCGCGTTTCTCGATTGTCTGCGGATGTACTTCGCCCATAACGCCGCCAATCTGCAAACTTCGGGCGAAAGAAAGACATCCAACAAATTTTGAATAAATATTTTAGTGTGAATTCTCTCCAAGCATCTCTATTTGTTATGAAACCGGGGAGACAGAAAACATGAGAGACACACCCATTGCCCTATAGCGTGTTTGATTTGTTCAAGATTGGTATCGGTCCATCCAGCTCGCACACGGTTGGTCCCATGGTTGCAGGCGGGCGGTTCCTCGCGGAACTGAAAGATCACGGCCTGTTCGATACCGTTCACCGGGTCAGTGCGCGCCTGCATGGGTCATTGGCTTTTACGGGAAAAGGTCACGCATCCGACGTGGCGATCCTGTTGGGACTGTGTGGTGAAAAACCCGACACCATAGAGCCAGACGCCGTCGCCGGTATTATTGAGGAAATCCGGTCCAGCGGGATGCTCACTCTGGGAACCGAAAAGATTGTTTCCTTTGTGGAAAGCCGCGATCTGGTTTTCGATTATGAGGTCACCCTGCCGGATCATTCCAATGGCATGTGCCTGTACGCCTATGACGCCAGGGACGACTGCATCCATCAAAGCATCTACTATTCCATTGGTGGCGGCTTTGTCGCATCCGAAGAGGAAATGTCGGCGGACCGGGTAGAGGCCGTACCGGAAATCGCCATCCCCTATGATTACTCCACGGCGGACGAACTGCTCAGGATGGGGGAGCTCTCCGACAAGACTTTCGCCGAGATGGTGTTTTCCAATGAATGCGCCACGCGAACCCATGACGAGGTTCTCGCTGGCCTGGATCATATCTGGAAAACCATGCGGGACTGCATGGACCGTGGCCTTGAGGCCGAGGGCCTGTTACCCGGTGGCCTGAATGTAAAGCGCCGCGCCAAGGTGCTGCACAACGGTCTGGAAGACAACAGCTCCCGGAATATGGCCATGCCCCATGAATGCATGGACTGGATCAGCCTGTGGGCCATTGCCGTTAACGAGGAAAATGCCTCCGGCGGGCGCATTGTTACAGCGCCCACCAATGGGGCGGCGGGCGTGATCCCTGCCGTGATCCGGTATTATGAAAGCATGTGCCCCGGCGCGGACCGCATCGGCATCCATGATTTTCTGCTCACTGCGGCGGCGGTCGGCATTCTGATCAAGATGAATGCCTCTATTTCGGGCGCGGAAGCCGGGTGTCAGGGTGAAGTCGGCTCCGCCTGCGCCATGGCGGCGGGCGGATTGGCCGCGGCCCTCGGCGGCACCAATGCGCAAGTCGAGAACGCCGCCGAAATTGGTCTGGAACATCATCTGGGCATGACCTGTGACCCGGTCGGCGGACTGGTGCAGATACCGTGCATCGAACGCAACGCCATGGGCGCAGTGAAGGCCATCAACGCGGCATCGCTGGCCCTACAGGGTGATGGCGAACATTATGTCTCGCTGGACACGGTGATCGAGACCATGCGTCAGACCGGCGAGGATATGCAGTCCAAGTATAAAGAAACCAGCCAGGGCGGCCTCGCTGTCAACGTGGTGGCGTGCTGAAGAATTGTGTCAGGCGATTAATCAGCATCCCGGTCGCTTGAAGCTCTCCGGGCTTAACTTCTCAAACAGACGATGATCATTACTGACCGGGAAGCCCCATTCAGTGTCATGGCAGGCCAGAAACTCCGGTGCGGCGGCGCACCAGCGGCAGCGTGATTTACCATCGGGACCCAGGATCGTCGTACTCATGTGTTATCCTCGTATCGGAAAACAGGGGTGGGAAATGACTCAGCCGAGCAGAAAACTGAGCCGGTCATCGGCTTTCGACGGCGTGACTTCAAGAATTTCCGCGCTGACAACGTCTTCCGCGACAAACGGATCATTGTTCACCCTGCCCTGAAGATCTGACAGCGTCGTATTATGCGCCACAATCCCGCCGCCCAGTTTAGGCTGAAGACTACCGGCCAACAAAAATACGTCATCATCAAAACCACGCTTGATCCATTCGTTGTGGCCTTCCATGAATTGGCTGGCCTGGCCTTTATTGCCCGAAAATTTAAGCAGTACGATAAACATCGGATTTATTCTCCTCTCGAATTGGGGGGCTGAATATATCAACAGTCTTTAGTTCGCACCAATGGCCCTGACAACATAACGCACCGAAACCTGATCGAACCGGGGATTTCTGTGCCCTGTATTATATCTGCCCTTATTAGGATATTCTCACGCCGCCCGGGCGCTTGCTATACCGCATCAACAATCTGAATGGCGTTCAGTCCCCGGGAGGGAATATCATTATGGCCGATCTTGATCTCTGCTACACACCGGCGACGGAACTGGCGCGCATGATTCATGCCAAAGAGGCCTCACCGGTAGATATCGTCAAAAACAGTCTTGAGCGCATCGAGGACGTCAACCCGGCCCTGAACTGTTTCTGCTTCACCTATCCGGAAGAGGCCATGGAAAAAGCCAGGGCCGCCGAGCAGGCTGTCGCATCCGGCAAGGCGCGTCCGCTGGAAGGCATCCCCATGGCGATCAAGGATTTCACCCCGACCAAGGGCAAAAGAACCACGCGCGGCTCCAAATTGCTTGAAAACTGGGTGCCGGATTACAGCGCCGTTCTGGTTCAGCGCCTGGAAGCCGCCGGCGCCATCATGGTCGGCAAGACCACGACG
>JAJFIE010000358.1 GCA_021775275.1 Rhodospirillales bacterium
GAATGGGCCGGCAACCGGGCGTAATATGCTTGATGTCACCGATGTGAACGGGGTGAAGTTTGTGCAGGAACTGATTGCTGCCGCCAGATCCGGCGGCGGATATGTTTCCTATGTGATTCCGAAATTCGGTTCCGAAACATCTGCCTCCAAACTGAGCTATGTTGAAGGCATCCCCGAATGGGAATGGTATGTCGGTCGCGGTGTCTTCGTCGATGAACTGGAGCAAATAGCGGCGGATCAGCGGGCCCGGGCGCAGGATAAAATATTCTGGGATTTTTTGAAGGTCGTGGGAATCCTGGCAGGCCTTTCTGTCGTCGCCAGTTTTGCCGCCCGCAAGGTTGCACGGGTTTCGCGGGAGGGATTTGACGCGTTCATGATTTTTTTTGACCGTGCGGCGGAAGATGCCGTGACCATCGATTCATCCCGCATGGGGTTTTCCGAGTTCGAGGAAATCGCTGAATCGGCGAACCGGATGATTGCAGCGCGCCAGAAAATCGACGCGCTGGACCAACACCTCACGCAGGAACTTCGATTCAAAAACGATATGCTGCAGAGCGAAATTACCCAGCGCCGAGAAGCAGAACGGGAACTTCGGGAGCATCGGGCGCACCTACAGGACCTTGTCGAGGAACGGACCCATGATCTGTCAAAGGCGAAAGAGGAAGCAGAAAAGGCCAGTCAGATAAAGACCCGTTTTCTGGCTAATATGAGCCACGAGTTGCGGACTCCCCTGAATGCGATCATCGGGTATTCAGATTCAATTCGTCATGAGACCTTCGGCGCTTTGGCAAATGAACACTATAAGGAATATGTCGGGAACATTCACGGTGCCGGCATCCATCTGCTCGAACTGATCAGTGATATCCTGGATATTTCCGCCATTGAGGCCGGGAAGTTAGAGATTACGAAAGAGCAGGTCGATGTTCGCGAAGCAGTAAATTTCAGCGTCCAGGCGATTGAGGCACAGGCGAAATCCGGTGAGTTGGAAATCGTCCTGCAAATACCGGACGATCTTCCCTCCATTACCTCGGATGAGCGAAGGGTGAAACAGGTGTTGGTTAATCTATTGTCCAATGCCGTCAAATTTACGCCTGCCGGTGGGGAAGTAGCGGTAACGGTGCAACAGGAATCGCCTGATCTATTGTCCATTACCGTGACGGACTCCGGGATCGGGATGAGCCCGAAAGAACTGGAACTGGCGTTAACGGAATTTGGGCAGATCACAAATGCATTTGTGCGCTCGAACCAGGGTACAGGACTGGGGTTGCCGTTGACCAAACGCCTTGTAGAACTACTGGATGGCAGTTTTAACATCGAAAGCACACCGGGCGCCGGAACCCGGGCAGGCATCTACTTGTCAGTATAGTTATTGTCTCGTAGTAATTTGGTCCGGGCGAACGCGGTGACGCTTTCCGCAGTGTCATTGTATTCCAGGAAAGAAGAGGGATATTTATGATGGACATCGCGACTTATTCGGAAATTGAGGTGCGCCGGATATCGACGGCAGTGGGCGCGGAGATCGGTGGTATCGATCTGTCGCGCGAGTTGAGCGAAACAGCGATGCGTGAAATTGATGACGCATACCGGCGGTATTCCGTGATCTTTTTTCGTGATCAAGCCCTGACGCCTGAGCAACACATTGCATTCGCCGAACGTTGGGGTTCCATTAACATCAACCGGTTTTTCAAGCCGCTTGACGGCTATCCTATGGTTGCCCAGGTCATCAAGGAACCGGACCAGAAAGACAATATCGGTGGTGATTGGCATACCGATCATTCCTATGACCAGGTTCCGGCCATGGGGTCCATCCTCTACGCCCTCGAAGTGCCCGAGGTTGGCGGCGACACTCTGTTTTCCAGCATGTACCTTGCCTATGAAAGCCTGTCCGATGGCATGAAAGCCATGTTGCAGGGCCTGAAAGCCTGGCATTCAAGTCGCCACGTATTCGGCGCCAGTATTGCTGACGATGAATATACCAAGGACGGGCGTATCGGTAATGCGGATAACGCGACGCAGGATGCACTGCATCCGGTGGTGATCACACATCCCCTGACCGGGCGAAAGGCGCTTTACGTCAACAAGGACTTTACCGTGCGGTTTGATGGCTGGACAGTGGAAGAGTCCAAACCCCTGCTCGAATATCTTTATGCCCATGGGACGAGACCGGAGTTCACCTGTCGATTCCAGTGGCGCCCCGGCTCCGTTGCCTTCTGGGATAATCGCGCCACCTGGCATTACGCCATGAATGATTATCACGGGCACAGGCGGATCATGCACCGTATTACGCTCGAGGGAGCCGCCCTGTCATGAAAGGGACAGTCATGAAAACGGAAACAGAAACGAGGTGGGGCGCTCTGTTCCTGATGCTCTTTGCCCTGACAATGTCCTTGCCGGCGTTGGCGGCGGAATCATCTTTAAGTGGAGCGGAAATTGAGGCGGCTCTTGCAGGTAACTCGGTTGTTGGCGTCAAGGATGGCGCTACATGGCGTCAGACATTTGAAGTCAACGGGCGGACCATGTATTTCGCGGAATCCGCCCCGCCCTCCAACGGAAAATGGCGCGTGGATGGAGGTTCCTACTGTTCCCTGTGGCCACCCCAGGGCGGCTGGTCATGTTATGGGATGACAGGGGATCTTGACGCAACGCCGCCTACCATCACTTTTGTCGGCGCGAGTGGCGATCAGTGGCCGGCCGAGGTCAGGCAAGGTCACCAGTAGGCGTGGTTTGGAAAATTCCAACACGACCTGCTTTCGCTATATCGTTTTTGTAGTAGACTTAACTGCCTCTCGTTGAAAAATGAGGGCTAAAAAATATCAACCAGGGAGTATTCTTAATGTCGAAGAAAACAATTGATCATGAAACGGCTGGTCTGACAGCCGGAATTTCAGATCGGGAGACGGTGGCAAAGGTCAAACGTCTCGAATCCTCATTCGAAAACGGGGCGCTTAGCCGCCGTGGCTTTATGACCGGCGCTCTGGCGCTTGGCGTTTCCTTGACCGCAGCCTCCGCCGTGCTCAAGAAAGCGGAAGCAGCAACCCCGAAAACAGGTGGCCGTATGCGTCAGGCCCTGACCGGCGGCGGAAGCGGTGATTCTCTTGATCCTGGCCAGATTCTTGATACCTACATGATTAATGTCAGCTTCGGCCAACTCCGTAACAATCTGACGGAAATTGCGCCCAACGGTGATCTTATCGGTGAATTGGCCGAAAGTTGGGAAGCTTCGACTGACGCCAAGACCTGGGCCTTCAAGCTCCGCAAGGGCGTCGAATTCCATAATGGAAAAACGGTGGATTCTGCCGATGTCGCAGACTCGCTACAGCATCATCTTGGCGAGGATTCCAAGTCCGCAGCCAAGGGTATTCTGTCGGGTATCGAGTCCGTCAAGGCAGATGGCAAAGATACTGTCGTCGTCCAGCTCTCGGGCGGCAACGCGGATTTCGCCTTCCTGATGAGCGATTATCATCTGGGTGTCTGTCCGGCGAATGGCGACGGGTCGATAGACTGGCAGTCCGGCGTGGGCACGGGTGGTTATTCGCTGGCCGAGCATGATCCCGGCGTCCGCACGCTGACCAAGCGCAATCCAAATTATTGGAAAGAAGGCCGTGCGCACTTCGATGAGGTCGAGAACGTACAGGTTGCTGATGCCAATGCACGCAGCAACGGTCTTCAGACCGGTGAGTTTGATGTGATTACCAGCGCCGACGCCAAGACGGTGCACTTGCTTGGCAAGACGCCGGGCATCGAAATCCTGCAAACCACAGGCAACAAGCACTTCGTGTTGCCCATGCATACCGATACGGCGCCGTTTGACAACAACCACGTGCGTCTTGCGCTGAAATATGCGGTTGACCGTGAGCAGTGGCTGAAGCTGATCCTGCGTGGCTATGGTGTGCTGGGTAATGACAGCCCCATCGGCCCGGCAAATACCTACTACGCCACCAAAGAGGAAATGCCACAACGGAAGTATGACCCGGACAAGGCCAAATACCATCTGAAACAGGCTGGTTTGAGTAGCCTTAAAGTCCAGTTCCATGCCGCTGAAACGGGCTTCCCCGGCTCCATCGACGCCGGTCAGTTGTTCCGTGAATCCGCCGCGCCTGCGGGCATCGACATTGAGGTCGTGCGTGAACCGGACGACGGTTACTGGTCCAATGTCTGGCTGGTGAAGCCATGGTCTGCCGGATACTGGGGCGGCCGTCCAACCGAAGACTACATGTTCTCACAGGTCTATTCAGAAGGCGCCACCTGGAACGAAACAAAATGGAAGCACGCACGCTTTAACGAACTACTGGTTGCAGCACGTGCCGAACTCGACACCAAAAAGCGTCGGGAGCAGTACGTGGAGATGCAGCGGATCGTCAGCAATGAGGGCGGCGCGCTCATTCCACTGTTTTCGAGCTATATCCATGCTCTCACTGACAAGGTGCAGATGGAGTCCGATGTGGCGGCCAACTGGGAACTCGACGGCCACAAGGACGCCGAACGGTGGTGGTTCGCTTGAATCAGCGATACATCAATCCAGAAAATTCGCTAAAAACTGGAAGGCCGGTGTTTACACCGGCCTTCTTTTTTATGCGGCTTGCCGCATGCGATCCGCATACCAGATAGCGAAATTGGCGACGCTGGGCTCCAGATCAACACAGAAACTCCCCTGCCGGGCATAGGGTGATGCAAGCCCTTTGTAATGACGGGCGAGGGCGGGAATGTCTTCGGCCAGCGCCGCATCCATGCGGCCATAGTAAATCTGCGCGCGGGCCTCAAAGTCTTCATGGGCGATGGATTCCGGAGGAAAACACACCGACATGACGACCCTGCACCGCCCTGTTTCCAACGGCGTGGATTCGTATATCCACATGGCCTCGGTGCTGGCGGCGAAGGTCATATTGGGGAACAGCCATGTATAGCGCGTGCCGTTCCGGTTGCGCCCGTCAAGTGACGGAATGGCGGGCAACGCGTACTGTTGGGTGGATTCCAGCAATCCGCCTGTGCCTTCGGTTTCGCCGAACTGGCTGGAATACTGTCCGGTCACCTGATCCGCCGCATCCGGACGGGCGTAGACGCTGTTGATGGAATCCGGGTGAACATAGGGCAGGTGATAGTATTCGTTGAAGACTTCGAGAAAGCCTTTCCAGTTACAGTCAACTTCCATTTCCAGCCGCCGTGTAGTGACCAGTGAAGCAAGCGACCACGGCGCGTGAAGTTCTGAGAAATCACCGAGCCATTCATCGATATCCGTGGTGTTATCGTCGAAACAGATGAAGGAAAAACCATCGCGTTCGGCGGCCCGGAACTCGACCAGTCCATGGGTGGTCTTATCAAATGCGGCCTCTTCGGGCATGTCAGGGGCGCCCCGCAAGCCACCATCCAGACCATAGGTCCAGCGATGGAAGGGGCAACTGATGGATTGTGCGTTGCCGACGCCTTCCAGTATTTGCGAACCGCGATGACGGCAGGTGTTGGCGAAGGCTTTGAGTGTGTTTGATTTGTCACGGATGATGATGACGGGAATGTCGGCAATGGTCAGGGCTGAGTAATCGCCAACGGCCTTCCACTGGTCCGACCGCCCGACTCCGATCCATGATGTGCGGAACACGGCATCACGTTCAATCTCGGCCACTGCGGCGTTCGAATAGCATGCGGGGGGCAGGGTCGCGGCGGTCTCGATCGGCGCGATAACACCGGATAAGGATTCAAACAGTTGTTCATGCATGGCAGGGGCCCTTAATAAAGCGACACTTATGTGCGCTGTGCTGCGACGGTTTCATTGACGAGCGGTTCGCGGACTCCCGGGCGCAGTACATCCGGATCGTATGGCGTGCGGGCGAACACTTCCATGACCGTAGACCGGAAGAATTCCAGGGGCAGGTCATCGTAACCGGGATCGAAGCTCGTCTGGTCCCAGCGTTCGCAGAACTCCACGCAATCGTCGAAGTACGCGTGGCCTTTGTATTTATCGCGCGCATTCTGGTCGCCGCCGACCTTGTCGGCATAATAGTATTTCTGGAAATCCGCATGGGTCCTGGTCGTCCATGTGCACTGCTCGCGCACAAACGGTTCGAGAACAATGGCCGCATAGTCACCATGGTTGTAGGGCGCATACATGTCGCCGATATCATGCAGTAACGCACAGACGACCCAGTCTGTGTCTGCACCATCACGCCATGCCCGCGTTGCCGATTGCACGGAATGCCCGAGACGGGAAATCTGGTATCCGGAAAAACTGCCTTCGAGGGCGCCGAGGGAGCCAAAGATACGGTCTCCCGTTTGACTGGCATACTCGACTTCGAGAGGCTCGAGGAACAGATAGTCTTCTGCGTCCCCGTATTTCATTTCCGTGAACTTGACCTGTTCCATGGTGACCCCTTGTTATCAAATGCTGCGTCATCAAACGCTGCCGCCACATAGCGGCGTACGTTGTGTGATCGGTTTCATAATGTTGAACATGATGTTCATTTGACCCAAGGATGAAAATGGCAGCGCATGATTGCCTGGACAATCGATAAAAACATGGTCAAAGATATAAGAATATCTAATGTCTATGTTGAGGCTTATGTCACATTTCCTGCCGCCGCTGAACTGGTTCCGGGCTTTCGAGTGCGCCGCGCGTCACTTGAGCTTTACCGGCGCGGCCAGGGAAATGAACGTTACCCAGTCTGCTGTCAGCCAGCATGTGCGGCTGCTGGAAAAACGCCTCGGCACACCGTTGTTCGTGCGCAAGGCGCGCGGCATTGCGTTGACGGAACCGGGACGTCGCCTGATTCCCTATGTCTCAGGGGCCATGGCCGATCTGGCGATGGCGACGGACATGTTTGAACCCCACCGTGGCGATAACGTGCTGGAGGTCGCATGCTCCAGCAGCTTTGCCCGGCTTTGGTTATGTAAACACATTGGTGATTTTCTGGGCCAGCAACCGACGCTGGATGTGCGCATTGTCAGCGCCATATGGCCGGATGATTATTCAAAAATAGAGAGCGACGTGCAGGTGCGCTATGGTTCTGCCGAACTGGTTGGCGATGGCGCCGAGCGACTTTTGGTCGATACCATGATTCCGGTTTGCCATCCTGACCTTGCTTCCGGGCTTGACCAAAAAAACGGATTTTCCGACACATCCCTGATTCATACCATGGGCACGGCGAATACGTGGGCGCGGTGGTCAAAAATAATGGGTGTAGAGATACCATCGTCGGCCAGTTTGTCCGTTGATTCAGATGAATTGGCGTTGGAATTGGCTGAGAACGGCCTGGGCGTCGCGCTTTGCGGGAGATTTCTGTGTCATGACATCATAGCGGCCGGTCGGTTGTGCATGCCTGTTGATAGCGCCATGCCATCCGACGAAAATTATTACATGGCTGTCCGCGAAGACCGGCGCGCCGGTGATGCGGCAGCAGAATTTTGCGCCTGGTTGTCCACAGCCGTCCCCTAGGCCGGGTCGTTTATCGCAATTCATCCGGTATTGCACAGACGGGGATCGGGTCCATCTTATGCCGGTTGGCGGCGTTTAGGCGCCGATAGATCGCCAGCACTTCCGCTTCGCGGATATTAAGCGCCGTTTCATCACCGTCAAACGCCATGGCCCATTCCAGTTCCGGATAGCTCGCACCCAGCTGATCTTCGTCGGTGCGGTCATCACCCCACAGTCCATCTGTGGGCGGGGCATCCATGATTTCGCCACTGATACCAAGCTCGCGTCCGACGGCGTAGACTTCCGTCTTGCTCAAATCGGCAATCGGCGAAACATCGACACCGCCGTCACCGTATTTGGTGTAAAATCCGACACCGAAGTCCTCGACCTTGTTTCCGGTGCCCAATACCAGCCGATCGTAAGCTGCGGCGTAATAATAGAGTGTCGTCATACGCAGCCGTGCGCGGGAATTCGCCAGCGCCATATCGCGGCCCGGTAAGGGAGCCTCATTTTTAAGAGCGTCAACCAGACCGTCAAACACCGGCGTTAGCTGAATCTCGATGCTATCCACGGCAGCATGATTTTTCTTCAGCCAGTCAATATGCGCCCGGGCACGGGACACCTGATTGTCCGCCTGATGAATGGGCATTTCCACGCACAGCAACGGAAGGCCGGTTTGCGCCCCGAGGGTTGATGTAACAGCGGAATCGATGCCACCCGATATGCCCACCACGAAGCCGTTGGCGCCGGATTGCTCAACGTAGGATGTAAGCCACTCCGTGATGTGATTGATAATCCTGGTAACCTGCATGAATGCCATCTCTTTTGATTCTGAAAGATCCCCACCTTCCAATTCGCGGTAGAATACCGCAAATGGGGGGAACGCCAAGCAAGGGAATCCGGTGTCGACGAATTAGTTTCGTCGGGCGGAAAATTGCCGATAGACTATGTCGCAAACAGGCATTGAGGACATCAGCGTGGCGCAAATAAAGAGCTATGATTACGTAATTGTCGGCGCAGGGTCGGCGGGGTGCGTTCTATCCAACCGGTTGACTGAAGACGGGCAGCACAGCGTTCTGGTGCTGGAGGCCGGCCCCATGGACCGCAACCTTCTGATCCACGTTCCCGCCGGTGTCTACAAGGTCTACAAGGATCCGAAACTCAACTGGAATTACCTGACCGAGGACGAACCGGAACTGTATGACCGGAATGTTGAAATTCCCCGCGGCAAGGTCGTCGGCGGTTCTTCGTCCATCAACTCCATGGTCTATATGCGGGGCCACCCTGTGGATTTTGATCGCTGGGGACAGGAATTCAATTTACCCAAGTGGAGTTATGCCCAGTGTCTGCCGTACTTCAAGGCGGGCGAAACCTGTGAACGGGGAGCCAGTGACTGGCGCGGCGGGGAAGGGCCGCTCGGCGTCTCGCGGGGCGGGTTTGAAAACCCGCTCTATGATGCGTTTGTGGAAGCCGGTACACAGGCTGGACAGGGGGCTAGCGATGACCTGAACGGCTACAAGCCGGAAGGTGTTGCGCGTCTGGACAGCACAAAGAAAGACGGGCGGCGATGCAGCGCGGCGGTAGCGCACCTCAAACCCGCGCTTGCACGACCAAATCTCACGCTTGAAACCCGCGCCATGGTCCACCGGATTGTGGTGGAGGGGAACCGCGCTGTCGGCATTGAATATGAACGCCGCGGCGAACGCTTCACGGTGCGGGCCGAAAAGGAAGTCATTCTTTCGGGCGGATCAATCAATTCGCCACAATTGATGATGCTCTCGGGCATCGGCCCGGCGGACCATCTGCGTTCTGTGGGCATCGAGCCGGTGCTCGATCTGCCAGGTGTGGGCCAGAACTTGCAGGATCACCCGACAATCATCGTGAAATACGCCTGCACCAAGCCGGTGACGATCCATAAAGTGGCGAGTCCCGTCCAAAAGGCTCTGGCGGGCGCCCGGTGGATGTTCGACCGCAAAGGCGTCGCATCATCCAATATCTGGGAGGCGGGCGGCCTCGTGCGCGGTAACGCCCATGTGCCCTACCCCAATCTGCAATATCACTTCGGTCCTGTGGGTGTGGAATACGTCGGCACGGAGATCAAACTGGATCAGGCGTTTTCCACCCATATTGACCAGTTGCGCCCGACCAGCAGGGGATATATCAGCCTCAAATCCGCCAATCCGACGGACAAACCGGCGCTGCATTTCAACTACATGAGTACAGAACATGATCGCCGCGAACTGGTGGAGGGCATTCGTATCACCCGCGACCTGATCGCCCAGAAGGCGTTCGATGCTTACCGGGGGCGGGAAATCTATCCCGGGCCGGATGCAACATCGGACAAGGATCTGGAAGCCTTCATCCGCAACGTGACGGAAACCGACTATCATCCGTGCAGCACTTGCCGCATGGGCAACGACGCCATGGCGGTGGTCGATGAAGAAATGCGGGTGCACGGGATCGAGGGTCTGCGGGTAGTGGATGCCTCCGTCATGCCGCAGATCACCAGCGCAAACCTGAATGCGCCGACGCAGATGATCGCGGCGCGCGCTGCCGATTTTATACGTGGCCGCGAGCAACTGCCGCCATTCCATGCAAAATTCCATTTTTTGGAAGAAAATCGACCGTAGGAGAGAAAAATGGGAGAGATCGTTTCATTCAAACGGCCCGACGGCAGTGAGGCGCAGGGCGATCTGGCAAAATCAGATGGCGCCAGGGCCGGTATCGTTGTGGTTCAG
>JAJFIE010000359.1 GCA_021775275.1 Rhodospirillales bacterium
TTGAATTAATGTATTGTCGTACAGATATCCGAGACCATGAACTTGGAAAAAAACGGCCAAACTGTCTTTGGTGCAGCGAATGGGCATTTGCTTTTTGAACTGCCGAACTTGAAACTGTTCGCTGGCTTGGTGCGATTGCATATAAATTTTTCCCGCAACGGAAATTCCGTCGATATGGATACAATAGTTACGACAAAAGTATTAGATTGAGTCTCCCCTTCATTACTGAATCCTCATTGCCTGTCCTCTGTGTTTGGCGTACACGCCTAGGATAACTTCTCACACGGCGACAGATGACCTCACACCCAAACCAATCAGGCGACAGCCGCACCCGGGTGCAGGAAGGCATGATCATGCTGGTGACGGCCATGCTGATCCTGCCCGGTATCGACGCCATCGCCAAGAGTGTGTCCGGCTCCATCGCCGCAGGACAGGTAAGCTGGAGCCGGTTTTTCTTTCAGATTTTGATCCTGCTTCCTTTCGTTGTACGGGGCGGAGGCCTGAGGGTCGGACGCCGGATATGGGTCCATGCGGCGCGGGGGATTCTGATCTCCACGGCGACGCTGATGTTTTTCGCCTCCCTGGCCAAGTTGCCGTTGGCCGACGCCATTTCGATTTTTTTTGTGGAACCGTTTATCCTGACGCTGCTGTCCGCCGTGGTGCTGCGCGAGCGGGTTGGCTGGCGCAGGCTGGCGGCGGTGTTTGTCGGGTTTTGCGGGGCCATGATCATCATCCGGCCGAGTTATCAGATTTTCGGCCTGACCGCCCTGCTGCCCATGGGGGCGGCATTAATGTTCGCCATCTATATCATCCTGTCACGGCTGCTGGTTCACGAAGGCAGCGCGGTCGCCATGCAGTTCTATGCCGGGGTGTTCGGCTGTATCACCATGTCGCTGGCGCTGTGGGTCGGCGCCGAGACCGGGGTGGCGGTTCTGACGCCGGTATGGCCGAGCACGATTGAGTGGGTGTTGCTCGGCGGTTTGGGTTGCATCGCCACGGGCGGTCACATGCTGATCATGCTGGCCATACGCCGGGTCGGCGCAGGACTGATCGCGCCGTTTCAGTATCTGGAGATCATCAGCTCCGTTATTCTCGGGCTTGTCTTCTTCGGTGATTTCCCCGACGCCCTGACCTGGCTCGGCATCGCCATTATCGTTTCTTCCGGGTTGTTCGTGTTTTACCGGGAAAGAAAACTGGCGGAGCTGGCCTAAAGCACCTGTCATTTTTCCTTCACCTTCGGCGCTATAATGCACCATGCTTCCCGCATGACAGGACAGGAGGGCATCCATGCTCGGCATTATCGGCGCAATGGACGAAGAGGTTCAACTTCTTCAGGGCCAGATGACGAAAAAGAAAAGCGCCGTACACGCAGGCGTCACTGTCATCAGCGGCAAATTCAAGGGTGTGGAGATCGCCCTGGCGCAATCGGGCATCGGCAAGATCAACGCGACCATCTGCACCCAGATGATGATCGATCTGTTCAAACCCGGCGCGTTGATTTTCAGTGGCGTGGCCGGTGGCCTGCTGCCCAACATGCGCGCCGGCGACATCATCGTCGCCAGCCATGTGGTCGAATACGATATGGACCTGACCGCTTTTGGCCGACGGCATGGCGAGACCCCCGGACGCGACCGTCTGATCGAATGCGCGCCTGATCTGGTGGCCAAGGCGACCAATGCCTTTGACGCCGCCTTCGACGGGAAAAAGGATGCCCCCGACCTGATGCTCGGCACCGTGGCCTCGGGCGACCGGTTCGTGCAGGACAAAACCATGCTGCGCTGGCTGCAACGGGAGTTCGCCGCCCTGGCCACCGAAATGGAAGGCGCGGCCTTTGGCCATACCTGCCATCTTAACGGCCTGCCGTTCGTGGTGATCCGGGCATTATCCGACTCGTCGGGCAGCTCGGCCTCCGGCGATTTTAAAAACAATCTTCACCGCGCCTGTCAGAATTCATTTCATCTGATGGAGAAGATGATCCCGCTGGCCGCCAAGGAACGCCCCCGGCGCGAACGGCGCAAGGGAACGCGGTAGACGCTTCTATTGGTTCACCGGCAGATCACCCGCGTCGCCTGAACGCGGATAGCGCGGCGCATCGTCATCGGTATCGAACCACGCAATCTTTTCCTCAAAGAACACATGGTTCCGGGGCGGGAATTTGTCCGGCTCATCCATGGTGCTGATATACAGATGCGTCTCGCCGGGGGCACGGTCACCCTCGTAGCTCATGGGTGTGCCACAGGTGGCGCAGAAGCCCCGCTTCACACCGGGCGAGGACTCAAAAAATGTCCGTTCTCCTTTGGCCCAGCGTACATCATCCATCCGGTAACCGATAAACGTTGCCACGGCGCTGCCGGTATTATGGCGGCAACTATGGCAGTGACAGTGCGCGATCCACATCGGCTCGGCCTGCACCTCGAACCGCACGGCGCCGCACAGGCATCCGCCGGTTGCGCCGGAACGATCGGTATCCGGCATCATGCCCCCTCCACGATAAAGCTGCGGGACGTGGCGACCCGCACCCGGATGGCGTGGGCCTTTTCGTATTCGGGGGAATGGAACCAGTCCCGCGCCGCCTCGACGCTGGCAAACCGCAACACGACCACGCGGGGCGCCGGCTCCGCGCCTTCGAGGGATTCCCACGCACCGCCACGGACGACATACTCGCCGCCGTGGGCCTCAATAGCCGCTGACGCTAGTTTACGGTATTCCACGTAGGCGTCTTCGTCGTGCACATCAATTTCCGCAATGTAGTATCCGGCCATGTTTTTTCCTCTTATCCACGCCTGACATGTTTCACTGATAACCATGGCAACAATTTAGTTGGCAAAGAACAAGTTCTTTTTCCTTCCGTTCCGTGATTTTACTGCCCTACACTCCCGTCAACGATCTACCAGTCCGGGGAATATGCGATGAGCGACAAGTTTCCAACCGTCTTCACACCGATCAGGCTGCGCCACCTGGAACTGCGCAACCGGGTCGTGTTTGGCGCGCATACGGTCAACATGGGCGAAGGCGGGCATCCCGTGGACCGGCATTTCGGCTACTACCGCGAACGGGCGCGGGGCGGGGCGGCGATGATCGTGGTCGAGCCGTCACCCGCACACCGCACCGGGGTCCTGACGCGGGGAAATTTCCTGCACGAAGACGACAGCGTGATCCCCGGCTTCCGGCGCATTACCGACGAATGCCATCGTGAAGGCGCCGCCATCGTGCACCAGATCTATCACGTCGGCGCGCACGGCGATCAGGACAATTCGTGGGAGCCCTACTGGTCGCCCTCCGGCACGCCTTCCATGCACGACCCCTGGGGCAGCCACGCCATGACCGATGCCGAAGTTCAGGAACTGGCGTGCTCTTTCATTGAGGCCGCCCGGCGCGACAGGGAAGCGGGCTTTGACGGGGTTGATCTGTTCGCCGGGTATAACTGCCTGATTGACCAGTTCTGGTCGCCGCTGACCAACCGGCTCGACGGGC
>JAJFIE010000360.1 GCA_021775275.1 Rhodospirillales bacterium
ATCTATATCGCCTTTCCACTGAAAGGATTTACATTTCAGTGGTATGAAAAAATGTTTGAGAGCGGGCCCCTGATCAATGCCCTGCAGAACAGCATAAAACTCGGTGTCGCCGTTTCCATCCTGAGCACGATTTTCGGCACATTGGCCGCGAAGGCGTTCACCCGCTACCGCATCCCCGGCGCCAAACCCCTGACGGCATTCATCTCTATTCCGCTGGTTATTCCGTTGATCATCATGGGTATTTCCCTGCTGGTGGTGTTGAAGAGCGTCGATATCAAACTGTCGCTGTTCACCATCGGGATTGGCCATGTTGTTATTTGCGTGCCGTTTTCCATGTTCGTCATGATGTCACGACTCGAGGGTTTCGATAAAAGCATGGAAGAGGCCGCACAGGATCTGGGCGAGACGCCGTGGATGACGTTCTGGCGGGTGACCTTCCCGCTGGTTGTTCCAGGTATCATCGCCAGCCTGCTGTTGGCCTTTACCATATCCTTCGACGAATTCATGCTGGCTTTTTTTCTTGGCGGTGATGAGCCAACCCTGCCGATCTATATGTGGAGCCAGCTTCGGTTCCCCACCAAACTACCCCCTGTGCTGGCCCTGGGTTCAGCCATCCTCATGGTGTCCTTCTTCGTCGTGACCTTTGCTGAACTGGTCCGGCGTCGCGGGGTGCAAATGCAGACATCATCCGGAGCATAAGATGAGCGACGAGTCCTTTATTTCCATTCAGAGCCTTTCAAAGCACTTTGGCGAGGTGCGCGCCGTGGACGATGTCTCGTTCGACATTCGCCGGGGTGAATTTTTTGCTCTGCTTGGCCCCTCCGGGTGCGGCAAAACAACGCTGCTGCGTATGCTGGCCGGGTTCGAGATCCCCACCAAGGGTGAGATGTTCATTGATGGCCAGCCCATTTCCAACATTCCGCCCCATGAACGCCCGGTCAATATGGTGTTCCAGAGTTATGCGATCTTCCCGCATCTGACCGTGCGTCAGAACATTGCCTTTGGTCTTCGCAAGGACAGGTTGTCCAAGGCGGAAATGATCCGCATGGTCGACGAGGCGCTGGAAATGATCGCGCTCCCCGGTTATGGCGAACGGGGTGCGGACGAGCTTTCCGGTGGCCAACGGCAGCGGGTCGCGCTGGCCCGGTCACTGATCAAGAAGCCCAAAGTGCTGTTGCTTGATGAACCACTGGGGGCGCTGGACAAGAAGCTTCGTGAGCAGATGCAGCTTGAGCTGCGCGACTTGCAGCGCGAGGTCGGCATCACCTTTGTTTTCGTGACCCACGATCAGGAAGAAGCCCTGACCATGTCCGACCGGATTGCCGTAATGCGCGCGGGCGAGGCGCTGGAAATCGATGAACCGGCGGTGCTGTATGAGCGGCCAAAGACACCGTTTTGCGCCGACTTCCTGGGCACCATGAATTTCTTCGGGGGCAAGGTATCCGCCATCGGCGGCGGTGAAGCCACCATCCAGACTGAAGACATGGGACAGATTGTCTCCCGGGGGCCGAACATGGACTTCCGGTCCGGCGATGACGTGATTGTCGCCATCCGCCCGGAGAACGTCGAAATTTCCATCGATAAGCCTGTTGATGCTTCCGCCGTGCTGGGACGGGTTCGCGCATCTGCGTACCTGGGTGATCGCGCCCACGTTTATGTCAATGTGGAGGGGCGTAGCGACCCGGTTCTTTCCGCCATGCAGAATCTGGGCGGTGCGGCATCGCGCATCGGCCGGGGCGAGCACGATGTCTGGCTCACCTGGTCGGAAGAGTCCGCTGTTATCCTGCCGCCTGTCTAGTCAGGTTCCACACGCACAGCCGTGCCGCTGGCGACCAGAAACAGCATATTCTTTCCATCGCCGGAAATTTCGTTGTAGTCCAGATCAACCGCCACAACGGCATTGGCGCCCGCAATCAGGGCTTCGCGGCGTAATTCCGACAGGCAGGTCCGACGCGCGTCGCGCAGGACTTTCTGCGAAGACGAAGAGCGTCCGCCCAGAATATCGGTGATGCTGGCGAAGAAATCGCGGAACAGGTTCATGCCGAACACACATTCTGCGGTGATGACTTCCAGCCTTTCGACAACCCTGTATTCGTCCATGACGGGTTCCGTAGTGACAATGATATCCCCGGCAATCTGGTCGATGACCTCGGTCGGCAGTTCGTCATACTGCTTGTTGTCGATCAGTTCCTGAATCTTTTCTTCGCTCTTGCCGAAAAGTCCGAACATTGTGGTCTCCAGTTTTCTAACGCGATGATGGTGTCAGTGCGTCACGGAATTCTTTGCTGTGGGCAATCCAGCCGAACAGGTTTCCTTCGCTGCGGATAATCTGTCGGACGGCGTCTTCCAGACCTGCGTCCAGCGCCGCGCAGCAGTCATCCAGCGTCAGACACCAGTATCCCCGGTCCACCGCATCGCGCAGCGTGGAATGCACACAGCATTGATAGGTGACGCCCATGATGATGAGATGTGAGACGTCCTGCGCCTGCAAATGATCTTCCAGATCCGTCGCATAGAAGGCGCTGAAGCCCGGCTTGTCGATCACATGCTCGCCCGGCCCCGGTTGCATCCGGGCGATAAAATCATGGCCGGGTTCGCCACGGATCAGGCACCGTCCCAGTGGCCCTTCACGGCCGACATAATCCGATTGTTTTTTTAGCGGATTCAGGTCCGAAAGATCGGGCTGATAGGCTTCCCGTGTATGAATGATCCGGATGCCTGCTGTCCGCGCTGCGATCACTGCCGCCTGCGCCACCGGGACCACGGCGGCCAGTCGTTCTGTGCCGGCGCCGCCCGCGTTACATCCGCCATCGGCGTCGATGAAGTCGCGCTGGAAGTCGATGGCGATCAGGGCTGTGTGGGCGGGATCGAAATCAAATGTCCGCTGGTCGTCGCAGGTTACAGAGATCATCGGGATTGCGCCTATGCGGGAACAAATTCCTGGAAAAAATCATTACCCTTGTCATCGATAACGATAAAGGCCGGGAAGTTTTCGACCTCGATGCGCCAGATGGCTTCCATACCCAGTTCGGGGTATTCCACCACCTCGACCTTCTTGATGCAGTCCTGCGCCACGCGGGCGCCGGGGCCGCCGATGGAGCCCAGATAAAATCCGCCGTGGGCCTGACAGGCCTGGGTGACGGCTTTGGACCGGTTGCCCTTGGCCAGCATGACCATGGAGCCGTGCGCCGCCTGAAACTGGTCAACATAGGAATCCATGCGCCCAGCCGTGGTCGGGCCGAACGAGCCGGACGCGAATCCTTCCGGTGTTTTCGCAGGGCCGGCATAATAAACGGCGTGGTTCTTTAAATAATCGGGCATATCCTCGCCATGATCCAGCCGCTCTTTCAATTTGGCGTGGGCGATATCGCGGGCGACGATCAACGGCCCGGTGAGGTTCAGGCGGGTCTTCACCGGATGACGCGTCAGCATGCCGAGGATGTCGCTCATGGGCTGGTTCAGGTCCACATCCACGACGTCGCTGTTTAAATGACTGTCATCCACATCGGGCATGTACTGCGCCGGGTTGGTTTCAAGCTGCTCGATGAACACACCATCAGAGGTGATCTTGCCCAGACACTGGCGGTCGGCGGAGCACGACACGCCGATGCCCACCGGGCAGGATGCGCCATGACGGGGCAGGCGGATCACGCGCACGTCGTGACAGAAATACTTGCCGCCAAATTGCGCGCCGATGCCCATGCTCTGGGTCATCCTGTGGACTTCCGCCTCCAGTTCCGGATCGCGAAACGCCTGACCGTGCTCGTTACCGCCCGTGGGCAGGCCGTCCAGATAGCGCGTACTGGCCAGCTTGACCGTCTTCAGGTTCTGTTCCGCTGAAGTGCCGCCGATCACCACGACCAGATGATAGGGCGGACAGGCCGCCGTGCCGAGGGTGCGGATATTGGCGTCGAGGAACGTCATCAGGCTATCGGGGTTCAACACCGCCTTGGTCTGCTGATACAGGAAGGTCTTGTTGGCGGAACCGCCGCCCTTGGCCATGAACAGGAATTTGTAGGCGCTTCCGGAAGTCGCATACAGGTCGATCTGGGCGGGCAGGTTGTTACCGGTGTTGACCTCGTTATACATGTCGAGGGGGGCCAGCTGGCTGTAGCGCAGGTTGGCCTCGGCGTAGGTTTTCAGAACGCCCTTGGCGATGGCGGCCTCGTCATCGGCGCCGGTCCAGACATTCTGGCCTTTCTTGCCCATGACGATGGCGGTGCCGGTGTCCTGACACATGGGCAGCACACCGCCTGCGGAAATGTTGGCATTCTTCAGCAGGTCGATGGCGACGAAGCGGTCGTTATCGGAGGCCTCCGGATCATCCAGAATGCCGGCCAGCTGTTTCAGGTGTCCGGGGCGCAGCAGATGGGCGATATCGCGCATGGCCTCGGCGGTCAGCAGGGTCAGTGCTTCAGGTTCGATTTTCAGGACATCATGGCCGTCGAACGACGCCACGCTGACATGATCCGGTGTGATCTGACGATAGGGCGTTGAATCGTCGCTTAAGGGGAACATTTCATGATACTGGAAGTCGGTCATGGGCTGTCTTTCCGGGGCTACTTTTTCCGGAAGGCGTCCAGCGCAATGACCTCGCCGGTCGGCGCATCGTCAGCCGGAGCGTCATCGGTATCGGTATCGCCGCCGCCCTTATCCTTCTTGCCGGTATTTTTTCCGGCCCCACCTTTTCCGGTGCCGGCCTTCCCGATAGTATCCAGGGCGTCATCTGCGGTTTCCTTCGATGTTTGCAATGTTGAAACGGGTTTCAACGTGGTCGATGCCTGGGCGCGGTCCTGCTCTACAGCAGGCGGCTCGAAGGGATAGTCGTATTCTTCCAGATCGTCTTCATCGACTTCGGTTGTTTTCAGCTGTAAGCCGAAGTTCACGGAGGGATCGGTGAAGCCGGTAATCTCGTCAAACGGAATATCAAGGTTCACCGCCTGCCCGTTGAAGCGCAGGGTGACGAAAAAACGGTCTTCCTCGACGCTCAGGTTTTCGTACTGATGTTGCAGCACGATGGTCATTTCATGGGGGTGCTGGACCCGCAGGTAATCGGGCAGCGTGATGGCATCGGTATCGGTGCGGAAGGTCACATAGAAATGATGCTCGCCGATGATGCCGTTTTCTGCCGTAAAGGCCAGAGCCTGACGGATCACACCACGGAGCGCATCTTCAATCCAGTGGTCGTAACGGATGGGGTCGTTTTCATCGAATTCCATGATCGGGCCGATTGCTCCTCAAACCGTTTTGCCTCTTATCCATCCCACCCCACCCTTTATTTTTTTCGGGGCGCGGAGTGGGAGGCTTCTGTTGCCAGGTGCCTCCCGAACCCCGTAGTTACTGCTTACGCAGCAACTGCAAATGCCTCATTATCGTTGGCATTTGTAGAAATGGCCCGGTAACGGCGGAACCATGCCGAGCAAAAACTGAGCCTTTACCACACGCGTCGATCCTATTTCGCCCCCATAAACATCACAAAGGAAATTATGGTGGAGGCGCCGGGTACCGCCCCCGGGTCCGCTATGCTTATTTCGAACAGCGTTTATCGCCATAGTCGGTTTCCCGACCCTTCTAATATAGAAAGCCGGAGCGGCGTTGGAAAGCCATAGGATCAGCTATTTCTGAGGACGCTGTCCGGGGCTGGCTGCATCGGCAAGGCCGGGGCGCATGGCGTTAACAGATGCGACCTTGTAACCCATTGATTCCATTCAAAATGTAGGCATTT
>JAJFIE010000037.1 GCA_021775275.1 Rhodospirillales bacterium
GCCACCTCGCCGATCAGCGCGTAGATACCGGCGCCAATGGTGGTGCCCAGACCGTATAGCGCGAGCATGGGCAACGACAGGGTGCGTTTCAAACCGGGAGGTGTTGTCATAATGCCCTCTAGTCCGGGATATCATGCATCCAAGTACATTTTAAGTCTTTGACATAAGACAATAATTTTCACTTCAGGCGTACCGGATCGTAATTCATTCGAGCAGCGCTTCTTCCAGCGGATAGGTTGACAGCATTTCGTAACCGTCCCCGGTGACAAGAACCTGTTGTTCGAGTTTGACGCCTTCGCGTTCGCCATATGCACCGACAAAACTTTCGGCGCAAATGACCATGCCGGCCTCGAGCGTACCGTCATAAGGGGTTGGTTCGCGGAAAATCGGGTTCACTCGGGGATATTCGTCACACATGCCGACACCGTGAATAACACAGGGATAGGCATTTGCATGAAACTCTTCGGGTTGAACAAAGGCTTGTTGTTGAAAACCGGAAAAGCTGATGCCAGGGCGAATGAGTTTCAGATTATGCTCGATTTCTTCGAGTGCAAACCGGTAAAGCTGTTTCTGTCTTTTGGTCGGTTTTTCAGGGCCGCAGTGGAAGGTGCGCGATATATCGGCGAAGTATCCGAAAGGACCGATCATGTCAGTGTCAAAGCCGACCAGGTCACCAGACTCAATCTTCCGTTCAGAGGCCTCCTGACACCATGGATTGGTGCGTGGACCTGACGCCAGCATGCGACCATCATGCCAGTCACCATTGTTGGCGAGATTGGTATAGTTTAGCAGCGCCCAAAGCTGGACCTCAGAGACGCCAGCCCTTAGCGCCTCTTTCATCTTTGATATACCCAAGTCGGCAACGGCAACGGCCCAGCGTATACAGGCGATCTCGTCAGCGGATTTGATAACGCGGGCTTCTTCGGAGACCGTGACGCCATCAATCACATCAAGCCCACGCTGCATGAGCGCCTGGGTAATGCTCGGATTGACGTACTCCACCGCAATGCGACGGTTATCGGTGCCGATTTCGCTCAGATAAGTATGGATATCGTCGGCCAGTAACCGTGCGCCCTCCGCCAGTTCACCTCCGCCATCAAAAAAGGAGATGGGTCGGGCAGTCCGGACTTCGTCGACTGAGGGCGGTGGGCCAAAAACGCCATGAATGATGACGGGACCCGCCACCGGTACAAAAAGATAAGTGGTCGGAATGTGAGATTGAAAAAGACCATAGGTTCGGTAGTCGACCGCATAACGCAGGCTGACAGGATTCACCAGTACACACATGGCAGCGTCTGCCTTGCGAAGGGATGATCTGATCCGCGCCATGCGGTAGGCGTGCAACCGGTCAAAATCTATATCCGGCATTTCCCGGTACTGGAGGAGATCGCTCCAGTTGTCTTCGGTGACCATCTGATCCGGTGTGTCCGCCATATTGGAGGCCTCTTGATTCTATCGGTAGACGGCTATGGGATCGCCCAGAAATTCCATAGCCGGCTCGACACCCAGTCCCGGCTCGGCGGGTGCGATGAAACAACCATCGATGTTTCGCGCTCCTTGATCAGGCGCCGGATCAATCGTCAGCATTTCCTGACAACTCCATGTACCGAGACATGACACGGACGGGATGGATTGCGCCAGGTGCGCCGCGGCTGTATCCGCCAGAACAGATCCGCCGGTCTCCATGATCAGCATGGATATGCCGGTCTCAAGGCAGTAATCCCGCAGACGGCATGCTTTGGTCAGACCACCCACCCGATTGACCTTGATGTTGACGATTTCGGCAACGCCGTCCCGGTGGATACGGTTCAGGTCGGTGAACGCATGAAGACCTTCGTCAACGCAGATAGGTTGCGTGGTCCGTGCGCGCACCATGGCGATTTCGTCGAGCGTCTCGCAGGGTTGTTCAAACCATGAGTTCGCTGCATCGACCGCATTCATGACGGTGATGGCTTCACGCGGCAACCATGATCGATTGACGTCATAGAATATCTTTTCACCGACCTGCTGGTTTTCGGACATATGTGTGATGCGGGCGATGTCGAGATCGACGTTTGCGCCGACCTTGGCCGAATGAACACGGTATCCCTTGTCGCGGTAATACTGGATGTCGGCCATCATTTCGGTAGGCGAGCCGGTCGAGATACTCGATGCGATGGGAACCGGATCGGGTTCACGAGCACCCAGAATCTCGCAGACTGGCATGCCGGATATCTTGCCGAGAATATCCCAACAGGCAATATCGATAGGTGATTTTACATAAGGATGGCCGGGAAGCGTGGCGTCCATGAGGCGGTTGATCCGGTCAAGCTGTCGAGGGTCTTCGCCGATCAGGACCGGGGCAATTTCTTCCAGTCCCGCACGAATGCCTTTGCCGTGAGCGGGCAGGTACGTGACTCCCCAGGGACACCCTTCGCCCCAGCCGTGGGTTCCCTCGTCCGTATCGATGCGCACGAAGGTTGAATCCAGCACCTCAAATTTCAGACGCCCGCCGGACAGGAAGTAGGGTTTGGCCAGCGGCAAGTCCAGTTGGTGAACGGAAATACGGGTAATCTTCATGGATTGTCCAATTGTTCAAATCATTGGTAGACAGCAACAGGATCGCCGAGAGAGTCAAAATCAGGATCAACACCAAGGCCCGGCACGTCCGTGGCAAACAGTTTCTCATCCCGCGTTTCGGGCGCAGGGGCGCCTGTGCTTTCGACGTTGTAATTGTGCAGGTCGGTGGTGTTGTACAGTAGTTCCGGTGGTGTGGAGGCGGCGAAGTGCGCAATCGCAGCAGTGGTAATTTCGCCGCCCCAGGTATCTTCAGCAACAACAGAGAGGCCATTTTCTACAAGGAAATCCCGCACCCGGCGGGCCTTCGTCAATCCACCCAGGTTGGATATCTTCAGGCATACCACCTCTGCTGCCCGGTCGTTGACAATGCGCTGCGCGGCCCGCATGCCTGTGACGCATTCATCCAGTTTCATGGGCAGGTCAGTGTGGGTACGCACATGCAGGCATTCTTCATAGGTCTGGCACGGTTGTTCGATCATGACGTCAAGATCGCGCACCGCACGCACGACACGGACCGCCTCGTTGACAGTCCAGCCCTGATTGGCGTCGGCATAGGCCTTCTCACCCGGCTTGAGAACCGCCATGGTGGCGCGGATACGGTCAATATCAGTGGTGGCGTCACCGCCTACCTTGATCTGGAAATGCCGATATCCAGCCTGACGATGCTGCTCCATTTCGGTTATGGTTTCCGCTACGGGCTTCTGGGGGGCGACCCGGTACATTGGCGCGCCATCGGTTAACCTGCCGCCCATGAGCATCCAGACAGGTTGATTGGCGGCTTTGCCGAGAATATCCCAGCACGCGGCGTCAAATGACGCCTTGGCGTAACCATGCCCGCGCACCGTATTGTCCATGAGCCGCTCAATATGTGTGAGTTGTCGTGGGTCTTCACCGAGTAATGCAGGCCCGAGAAGTCGTGCGGCGGCTTCCGTGCCTTCACTGTGAGCGTCCATGTAGTTATCGCCGCATGGGCAAAATTCGCCGACGCCCGAAAGATTCGCATCGGTATCAATCATAACGACCGTGGAACCAGCTACGTCGATGGCATTACCACGTCCCCAGGCATAAATGCCGCCGACATATGTCAGCGATTTTCGAAAAACACGGATACGGATAATTTTCATGGGTTAACCTCACCGATCAGGGCACCAGAACAAAGTTGCCCACGTGGTGTTTTTTCATGAACCCGGTTTGTGCTTCACGGATGTCTTCCAGCGGAAAAGTTTTTGCGACCAGCGGGCGAACCTCGTTGCGCTCGATGTATCCGATCAGATTTCTGAATATCTCCGGCGGACAAATGGTCGCGCCGATTAGTTCAAGGTCATGCAGATACAGCGTGCGCAGGTCCACCTCGACAATAGGCCCGCCAATGGCGCCTGCTGTTACATAGCGGCCTGTACGTCTGAGGCAGTTCATCATGGTAGCGAAAGTATCGCCACCAACCACATCAGCCGAGACATCAACATGTCCACCCGGTGCTGAGTCCAGTATGGCGGCCATGAGGTCTGGCGTATTCCGGTCGATGGTTATGTTTGCGCCTACAGCGGCGACATCATCCAGTTTTGATTTGCCGGCAATGGCGATCACGTGGGCGCCGCGCCGTTTGGCAAGCTGGATCAGGGCAGAGCCGACACCGCCCGAAGCGCCCGAAATGACGATGGTTTCGCCGACGCCGAGCCGTGAGCGGGTCAGCATATTTTCGGCTGTCTGGTAGGAGCACGCGAAGGAGGCGATTTCCACATCAGAAAGCTCGCTCCGGACCCTATATACATTGTCTGCGGGGGCTTTCGTATACTCTGCAAAGCCACCATCAAGTTCGGAACCGAAATAACGTGCTTTGGTAAAATCTGAAGGATCGTCCGCATCCCTGATCCAGGGATCAATCATGATCCGCTCGCCGATACGGCTTTCATCAACGCCCGCACCCACGGCGACAATAGTGCCCGCCACATCGGCACCTTGAATACGGGGAAAGATCAACCCAGCGCCTCCCCAGCCACCATCGGCGTCATCTGAATGCGTAAATCCTGCCTCTCCGCCTTCACTGGTGGTGCCCTCGGTCACACTCTTGGAATACCAGCCGGACCGCGTATTGACGTCCGTATTGTTCATGCCACAGGCATGGACCCGGATCAGGACTTCATGGGCGTCCGGCGTGGGTACCTGAACGCCGTTGCGAACATCAAGCACCTCAAGTCCGCCGTTACCCAACAGCAGGGCGGCCTTCATGGTGGATGGAATGTCTGTCATCCGAAGATTCCTACTCATCCATTTCTGCGAATACGCGGTTGGCGATGCGGTGGCATTCGACAGCCACAGGCACACCGCAGTAAATAGCGATCTGGTTGAGGATGGCTTTCAACTCGTCACGCGACACGCCATTCTTGATGGCGCCCTTGAAGTGCAGTTCCCACTCATGCATACGGTTGAGCGCGGCGATCATGGCGACGTTCAGCATGCTGCGGGTTTTCATGTCCAGGGTCTCGTCACCCCAGCCCGCGCCCCAGCAGAACTCGGTGAGGATTTCCTGAAAATCCTGAGAGAACTCGCTGGCGTTGGCGAGGGATTTTTCGACGTACTCATCACCGAGGACCGCTTTGCGTTTGGCGAGGCCGCGCTCGAATCGTTCTTTATCCATGGGTATCTTCTCCGTCTATAAATGTGTGGAGGTTACGCCTATAAGGTCTTGCAGACTTCGTCGAGGGTTTCAATGGTCTGGGCAAAGTCCGCTTCCGTGTGTACAGCAGAGACAAAACGTCGTACGCCGGGCAGCACATAGATACCGCGACGCAGCAGTTCGGTATCCAGCTTGCGCATGGCGGCCAAATCACTGTTCATCATGTGCATCTGGGTGGTGGGCAGATTTTCCATGAACAGGAACTGCCAGAAAGATTTGCCACCGGCGGCAAGCGCGGGGATGCCGTGACGGTCGAGCACGTTCTGCATATCACCCAGGAACTTTGACGAGTTGTCGTGCAGAGTTTCGTAGAAACCCGGCACGGAGAGTATATCCAGCGAAGCAATGGTGGCCGCAGCGGCAATGGGGTTGCCGTGCAGGGTTCCGTTCATAT
>JAJFIE010000361.1 GCA_021775275.1 Rhodospirillales bacterium
GGAAAAATTGAAAATTTATAGTCTTGACAATTTTCACAACTTCAAAAAATACCCCTGACTGACAAGGGGAGAAACATTTATGCGCATAAAAAAAACCGCGTTCAAAAAAACGCGGCTTTCAGGTATTCGCTGGCGCCAGCCACCTAGCTGGCCATCGCCTTCACCCGGGCCGTCAGTCGGGAAACCTTCCGAGCCGCCTGGTTCTTGTGATAAAGGCCCTTCTGCGCGCCACGAGCGATCTTCGGCTCGGCAGCCAGCAAGGCAGCTTTGGCCACAGCAGCATCGCCACCGGCAATCGCGTCTTCGACATTACGAAGGTGCGTACGGATAGTGCTCCGCCGATCACGGTTAACTTCGGTGCGGCGGATTGTCTGACGGATCCGCTTTTTTGCCTGTGGGCTATTCGCCATCTTGCTTACGTCCTGAACTGTCGGTGTCAATGCATTGGAAGCGCGGGTTATATATGCGCCGACACCGGGCGTCAACCCTTGCTGTACAAGGAAATTCACCCGGTTCCCGGCATCAGAACAACAAACCTAACGATGCTTGAAATCCGGTTTGCGTTTCTCGGCAAAGGCCGCCATTCCTTCCTTCTGATCGTCGGTTGCAAATGTTGAGTGAAACAGCCGTCGTTCGAAATGCACGCCCTCTCGTAACGTGGTTTCAAGCGCCGTGTTGATGGCTTCCTTGGCCATCATGGCGCTGGGTCGGGACATGGCGGCAATTTTGGTCGCCGTGGCCATGGCTTCATCCAGCAACTCATCTGCTGGCACAATTCGGCTGACGAGACCGGCGCGTTCGGCTTCTTCCGCATCCATCATGCGCCCGGTGAGGCACATCTCCATAGCCTTGGATTTACCAACCAGACGGGTCAGGCGCTGCGTGCCACCCGCGCCCGGAATGATGCCCAGGGTGATTTCCGGTTGACCAAATTTTGCATTATCCCCAGCCAGAATGAAATCGCACATCATGGCCAGCTCACACCCGCCACCCAGGGCAAACCCGGCCACAGCCGCGATCACCGGCTTCCTGCACCGGGTCACCTGTTCCCAATCACTGATAAAATCAGACAGATACGCATCCATATAGGAGAAGTCCTTCATCTCCTTGATATCCGCGCCGGCGGCAAAAGCCTTGGCGCTGCCGGTGATAACGATGGCGCCAATGGCGTCATCGGTCTCAAAAGACACAAGGGCCTGACCCATCTCGCTGATCAGTTGCGCATTCAATGCATTCAGCGCGTCCGGCCTGTTCAGGGTGATCAGGCCGACTGCATCACGAGTTTCGGCGATGATGGTTTCATAAGCCATGTCGTTTTGTTCTCCTGTTGAGGATATGGGCATGAAGACTAGTCGCCGGTGGGCTCATTCCCGGTCGGGGATATGGCGAACCGCACCGTGCGGGTTCCATCGTCAGCGGCGGGGCCGACAATTTTGATTTCCAGCACCTCGCCCTCGCGCTGGTAGGACGATGCCCCGGTAGCGTCCCAGCCCAGTTGCGGCAGACTGGAAGAATAAAACTGCTCCATCTCCGGCAGAGAAGTGCGACCGGTTGCATAGGCTTCCACAAACCGCCCGGAGGGGGAATCAAATATCAATGTGGCATCGGGAAGTTCCGTCAGGCCGGGCATGAGGGGGAAATCCTCGATCCCGCTGAAAAACCCCGCGGCGGACTCGTCGCCACCGGCATAAACACTGACAGGCGCAAGGCCCATGCCAATGGCGCTGGTGAGAATAAGAAAGGCTGCAAGCAATCGCATCATGGCCGCCGTTATATCGCCGTGTCAGGTGCATTGCACGACTAAAGATATGGCGCTTTGCATGCCAAAGATATCACCCGGTCAAGGTCATCCCTAGCGTTGGCAGCGGGGGCAAAAGAAGGTGGATCTTCCGGATTGAACGATCTGCTGGATTGTCGCGTTACAACCCTGATTGGAGCAGGGTTCTCCTGCCTTGCCATAGACTGCAAACTGGTGCTGGAAATATCCAAGCTCTCCATTGGTCTGGCGGTGATCACGCAAGGAGGACCCGCCTGCTTCAATGGCGTCGGTGAGCACGCCCTTGATTGCCGGAATTAATTTCTGGGCGCGCTGGCCCTGCACCGTATGCGATGATCGCCGGGGTGAAATTCCGGCACGAAACAGGCTTTCAGAGACATAGATGTTGCCGAGACCCGCTACAATCCCCTGATCCAGCAGCGCCGCCTTGATCGGTGTCCGTTTTCCCTTCAGGCGGGCGCCCAGGGCTTTGGCGTCAAAGGCATCTTCAAGAGGCTCTGGCCCGATGCGGGCGATCATGGGGTGGTCATCAAGCCCGTCAGCATCCACCAGGTCCATAAAGCCGAAGCGGCGTGTATCATTAAAACGAATGACGGCGTCCGAGTCCGTTTCAAAGATCACATGGTCATGGGCCTGTTCGGGCGGCGTTTCGCGCACGTGCGTGTCCGTATAGATAAGCACCCGTCCCGACATGCCCAGATGCCAGATCAACACCGTGCCGTCATCCATATGAACCAGAATGTATTTCGCCCGCCGCGCTATCCTTTCAACCCGACGACCGGTCAGGCGCTGACCAAACCCATCGGGCAGAGGAAACCGCAAATCAGGGCGGCGGGCTATAACACGCTGTAACCGCTGGCCTTTCAGGACCGGCGCAAGGCCACGACAGACGGTTTCAACTTCGGGTAATTCAGGCATGCGACACCCTAGCGTGTCCGGTCGGGTTACGCTATGTTGACGCGCCATGAGCAGTGAAAAATTATCCCATCCAGCGTCAGACGACGCCACGCACTTCGGTTTCAGGACCGTCGCCGAAACAGACAAGGCCGGTCTGGTCAGGAATGTATTTGACGCGGTCGCGCCGAAGTACGATCTGATGAATGACTTGATGAGTCTGGGCGTCCACCGGCTGTGGAAGGCGTCGTTTCTCGACTGGCTGCGCCCGCAGTCCGCCATGCGTCTGGTTGATGTTGGCGGTGGCACCGGCGATATCGCCTTTGGCTTTCTGGAACGCGGTGGCGGCGACGTCACCGTCGTGGACATCAATGAGGAAATGCTGGCGGTCGGACGTGACCGCGCCGTGGACCGGGGGACTCTCGAAGGTATCACATGGCTGAATGGCGATGCAGAATGTCTGCCCCTGCCGGACGCCAGTTTCGACGCCTACGCCATTGCGTTCTGCATTCGCAATGTAACCCGCATTGATAAGGCGCTTGCCGATGCGCGCCGTGTCCTTAAGCCCGGTGGACGCTTCATGTGTCTGGAGTTTTCCCATGTCGCCCTGCCGTGGCTTGAGAAAGTCTATGACGCCTATTCCTTCAAAATACTGCCTGCCATCGGGGCGACAGTGGCTGGCGACCGCGACGCCTATCTGTATCTGGCGGAAAGCATCCGCCGTTTCCCGCCCCAGGATGATTTTGCCGACATGATCCGCGCTGCCGGGTTTGGCCAGGTAAGTTACGACAACCTGTCGGGTGGCATCGCCGCCATTCATTCGGCCTGGCGGGTCTGAATTCCATGGCCGGGAATATCAAAAACGCCCTGCGGCTCCTTCGTGTCGCCCGCATTCTCGCCCGCCATGACGCGCTTTTTCTGCTCGAGGAACTCGGCGTTGCGCCCGCCGTCTGCTGGATGGCGCGGATGGGAAGTTTTCGGCGCGGAAACGGTCGACCGGGTGAGCGGCTGGCCCGCGCCCTGCAACAGGCGGGACCGAGTTTCATCAAACTGGGTCAGACGTTATCCACCCGGTCCGATTTGTTCGGCGAGGAGATGTGCGAAGACCTGTCACACCTGCAAGACCGCCTGACGCCATTTTCCGGACCTGAGGCCCGCGCCGCCATCGAAGCGGAATTCGACGCCCCCATAGAGACCCTGTTCCGTGAATTCGATGATGCCGCCGTTGCCGCAGCGTCCATAGCGCAGGTCCATTTTGCCACCACGATGGACGGGCGTGATGTGGCCGTGAAGGTCCTGCGGCCCCATATCGAGGCGGCCTTCCGACGTGATCTGGCGCTGTTCCAGTGGGTCGCCTCGCTGGTGGTGAAGGCGGCGCCCGAAACCCGGCGCCTGAAACCTGTGGAATCCGTGGAAATCCTGGCGGAAACCGTAGCGATGGAGATGGACCTACGGTTTGAAGCGGCGGCGGCGAACGAACTGGCGGAAAATTTTGCAGATGACCCGACGTTCCGTGTGCCGACGGTGGACTGGTCGCTGACCGGCAAACGGGTCATGACCACGGAGCGCATTTCCGGTATTCCCCTGGATGATCGCGATGCTGTTCTGGCGGCGGGTCATGATCCCGTTACCGTCCTGCAATATGCCGCCAATGTATTTTTTAATCAGGTTTTCAGAGACGGATTCTTTCATGCCGACCTGCATCCCGGCAATATGTTCGTCGCCGATGACGGAACCATTATCGCCGTTGATTTTGGCATCATGGGTCGCCTGGATGTGAGCAACCGCCGATACCTGGGCGAGATGTTGCTGGGTTTCCTGACGCGGGATTTCCGCCGCGTCGCGGAAATTCATTTCGAAGCGGGATGGGTACCCCGTCATAAATCCGTGGACGCCTTTACCCAGGCCTGTCGGTCCATTGCCGAACCCATTCTGGATAAGCCGCAAAACGAGATTTCCATCGCCCGCCTGCTCGGCCTGCTGTTCCAGATCACCAAGGCCTTTGATATGGAAACACAGCCTCAGTTGTTATTATTGCAGAAAACCATGCTGGTCGCCGAAGGCACATCCCGGTCACTGGCGCCCGACGCCAACATATGGTTCATGACGCGTCCCCTGATC
>JAJFIE010000362.1 GCA_021775275.1 Rhodospirillales bacterium
GAGATCAACTTGCCCTGATCTTCGACAGTCCGGTAACCGGTGACAAGGTGCGGACCTTCACCTATTCAGAGCTTCGCGATACCGTTGCCCGGTTTGCCGGTGCGCTGGCTGCCAATGGCGTTGCCAAAGGGGACCGGGTCATCATCTATATGCCCATGGTGCCCGAAGCCGCTATCGCCATGCTGGCATGCGCGCGCCTGGGTGCGGTTCATTCCGTCGTCTTCGGTGGGTTTGCTGCCAATGAATTGGCTGTGCGGATCAATGATGCGAAGCCAAAAGCCATTGTATCAGCGTCATGCGGTATTGAGGTCAACCGGGTGATTGAATACAAACCTCTGCTGGATGAGGCTATTGACCTGGCAGAACACAAACCGGGAGCGTGCCTGATCCTGCAGCGACCGGAGGCTGCGGCAACCATGGTTGCCGGGCGGGATGTGGACTGGGCAGAAGCGGCTGCTGCGGCAACCCCATCTGATTGCGTCCCTGTAAAGGCTACTGACCCGCTCTACATTCTCTATACCTCTGGCACCACTGGCGAACCAAAGGGTGTGGTGCGCGACAATGGCGGACACATGGTCGCCCTCAAGTGGTCCATGAAGAACATCTACGACGTGGACCCGGGGGATGTGTATTGGGCGGCATCCGATGTCGGTTGGGTCGTCGGACACTCCTATATCGTCTATGCGCCGTTGCTGCATGGCTGCACCACTCTGATGTTTGAGGGGAAACCCGTAGGAACCCCCGATGCGGGGGCTTTCTGGCGCGTTATTGAACAGCATAAGGTCAAGGTGTTGTTTACCGCACCGACGGCGTTTCGGGCCATCAGGCGTGAGGACCCGGATGGTAAGTTGATCGCCGGATATGATCTGAGCAACTTCAAGATGTTGTTTCTGGCGGGCGAGCGGACTGATCCTGATACCCTGCACTGGGCAGAGGATAAACTGAAGGTTCCTGTCATTGACCACTGGTGGCAGACGGAAACCGGCTGGTCCATCGCGGCGAATTGCATGGGGTTGCACGCATTTCCGGTCAAGCCTGGCTCGCCGAGCAAGGCCGCGCCTGGCTGGGACGTACGTATCCTCGACGACGGGGCAAACGAGGTGCCGGATGGCGATATCGGCGCGATCTGCGTTAAACTGCCTATGGCGCCGTCGAGCCTGCCAACATTGTGGCAGGCAGATGAACGGTTCAAGCAAGCCTATCTCGAAGAGTTCCCCGGTTACTACAAGACCGCCGATGCTGGTTACAAGGATGAGGAGGGGTACCTCTATATCATGGCCCGCACCGATGATATTATTAACGTGGCCGGCCACAGGCTTTCCACCGGCGGTATGGAGGAAGTCCTTTCCGCCCACCCTGACGTGGCGGAATGCGCGGTGATTGGCGTGGAAGATCAATTGAAAGGACAATTACCCATTGGATTTCTTGCCCTCAAGGCAGGGGTTGAAAAACCCCACGAAGAAATTGTACAGGAAGTGATCAGCATGGTCCGTGAGAAAATCGGACCGGTTGCCGCATTCAAACAAGCCGTTGTGATTCAGCGGTTACCAAAAACACGATCAGGGAAAATCCTGCGTGGGACCATGCAGAAGATCGCCGATTGTGCGGAATACAAGATGCCCGCAGCCATTGATGATCCCGCCATTCTCGGCGAGATCGACGAGGCATTACAGACCATTGGTTATTCAAAAGCCCGTGGTTAAGCGGACGATAAAAAAACAAATTTAGAGGATTAAAGATACTATGGCCTTGAAGGGTAAATCGACCATCATAACCGGAGCAGCCGGTGGAATCGGCGCCGCTTGTGTAGAGCGGTTCGTAGCTGAAGGTGCCCGGGTAATGATCGCCGATGTGAATGAAGAAGGCGGCAAAGCACTAGCGGCGCGCCTGGGTGACAGCGGTGCGGATGTACGGTTTCGCAAGACAGACGTGTCTGACAAATCCGACGTCAATGGACTGATGGCTGATACCATTGAGGCGTTTGGCCGGATTGACGTGCTGATCAATAACGCTGCGATCCTGCACATCGCCGAGTTTCTCGATCTGGAAGAAGAAGATTTTGACAACACGGTCGCTGTGAACCTGAAAGGGTATTTCCTGTGCGGCCAGGCAGCGGCGCGTCAGATGGTGGAGCAGGGCGATGGTGGCGCGATCATCAATATGTCGTCAGTTCAGGCGGTGTTGGCCGTTCCTACTATCCTGCCTTATGTGGTCTGTAAGGGTGGCATCAATCAGTTGACCAAAACCATGGCCATCGCGCTCGCAACCGATAATATTCGCGTCAACGCCATCGGCCCCGGCACCATTCTGACCGACCTTGCCCGCACTTTGCTGGCAGATGAAGCTGCACGGACCAAGGTGATGTCGCGTACACCCATGGGACGGTGTGGTGAGCCGGAAGAGATCGCCAGCATCGCAGTGTTTCTTGCGGACAACGATTCCAGCTATGTAACGGGACAGTGCATCTATGCTGATGGTGGACGTCTTGGACTGAATTACACGGTGCCGGTTGCCGACGACGCGTGATCCAACGAAAAAGGGATGACATCAGCCATCCCTTGATCTTTTTTAAAACAAATCGGACAGGGACTAATCGGCCGCGTCGTCGGCTGCATCTGATGTATCGGGGGATACATCGGTCGATGCTGGCGGCATGGAGACCGGTTGTGCGCCCGGGGTTACAGCAATGGGAGCCGCAGTAACCGGCGGTGTCGCGACGGGTTGCTCGCCTTCTGCCGCCGAAGGGGCAGGGGCGGAACCCGTTCCGGCGCGAGCCCGCGCCAGGACAATGGCTTTTTCAAGTTCTGCACTGGAGCACAGACCGAGACTGACCGGATTTTGTGCCGTAATATTGGCTATATTCCAGTGAGTACGGTCGCGAACGGAGTTGATGGTTGGTTTCGTTGTGCCAACCAGTTTGCCGATCTGCGCATCCTTCAGTTCCGGGTAGTTTTTTAACAACCATGAAATGGCATCCGGACGGTCCTGACGTTTGGACACTGGTGTATAACGGCTTTTTTTCTTTTGCTGTTTGGCATGGTCTGCAGCAGCTTTGGTCATTTCCAGACGAAGAGATGAATCTGCTTCGCAGCGCCTGATTTCTTCCAGGGTCAGTTCGCCGCCACGGACCGGGTCGAGACCCTGCATGCCAATGGCGACTTCCTCGTCGGCGATAGCCTGGACCTCAAGAATATGCAACTCGCAGAACGCCGAAATCTGATCGAAAGTAAGAGCGGTATTATCAACAAGCCAGACCGCTGTGGCCTTTGGCATCAAAGGACGCGTCATTCAATTTTCCCTTTATCCGCTGAGGTCGATCACGGTTCGCGGATCAACGTCACCATTGGAATTGGGCCCTTTATTACGCCCTCATTCGGCATCGGTCAAAGCCCTTATTACAGCCGGGGGCGATAAATTTGTTTTTGTGGAACTTGAAAAACCGGCTGCCCCACACCGTTATTCATCATAAACTGTCATAAAACATAGTTGGCATATGTGGGAGGGAACATGGTTTCGGACGATTTAGAGCCCATCACGGTACAACCGGACAGGAAGAACCTGGATATATTGTCGATTGAGGCACTGCACGAATACATTGCGGAACTACGGGCGGAAATCACACGGGCGGAGAGTGCGATCAGAGACAAGGAATCCGCACGGGAAAGCGCTGATTCATTTTTTAAAAACTGACAGGTGACATTTACATTGCGTGGCGATGGGATGATCCCTCAGTTGTCTGTCGGCTTGGTGCGTCGCCTGGAGCCGATGAACATAACCCAGCCGATGGGTCCCAGAAGAACAACCAACACGACCCAGCCCATTCTAGGTCCAAACGGGCAACGGCTATCGGGCGGTGGGCGCCACGAGCCGGCACGCGGTGAAAAGACGACGTGGGCAAGCGGCAGCACGAAGCCAATGACGACGATGCCCCATGCTATGGCTTGTTCCATGACCGAAATCTTCCTTCCCGGAGCTTGAACCAAATCCGGAGCTGCTCCGGATATTAGTCGATCAATATGACAGATATCTTATATCTTACCGAATACGATTACCGCGTGTGTTAATTCTATTTTAAGCTTGATGTAGTCTAATCGGCAGTGGATGGGCAAACCATCCTGTCAACTTTGACGCCTCCCTGTTAGACTCGCCGCCCCGGATTTCGGGGCGGTCTTTTTATTTTTGACGCCGTTTTTTGAGTGATTGCAGGTTGCAGAATTTGCTGACTTGACCGCGTGAGGACTCCCTGCTTAGATACTGCCGCGACCGTCACGAATACGGCGAGTTTGACAGGTTGAGGTATAAAAAACGGGGGCTGCCATTGGCGGCCCCCGATAATTTTTATCTCGTGGCATTCCCGGTGATGCCCGGAAACTCCAGGATTTCTACTGGTTATGCGGCCTGCTTTGTTTCTATTTTACCGCCACCCGACACCGTATTACCTGCGGTCTGGATTGCGATCTGTCGGGGTTTCTTTTCTTCCGGCACTTCGCGAACCAGGGTTACATGAAGTAAACCGTTATCGAGATAGCTGCCGGTCACCTTGATGGTATCGGCCAGGTCGAACCGACGTTCGAAGGAGCGCCGCGCAATACCGCGATGAAGGAACTCGCCAACTTCGGTATCTTCGGCATGCTTGCCGCTGATAACGACAGTGTTTTCACTTACCGTTACGTCCAGTTCATTGGGCGAGAACCCGGCGACCGCCATGGTAATGCGGTATTCATCTTCACCCTGTGTCTCAATATTATAGGGCGGGTATGTTTGGGCGTTGGTATCCAGCCGTGCTGTGGAATCAAGCAGTCGCTGCATGCGGTCAAAGCCGATGGAGTTGCGAAAAAGGGGTGAGAAATCAGTCGTATGCATAGCCATATCCTCTTCAGAGCTACATGGGTTAAGGGTTAACCGCCATTTATATTGGCCGGTATCCCGTACGGATGATCACCAAAGTCGGCCCGCCATGCGGCGCCATTATCGCGATCAGTTATGAAATAGGCAGATGATTTTTTCGCCGCAAGAGGGGCAGGCTGAGAATATTTTTGAATAAACGAAAAGAAGGCGAATGGGCGAGGTTATTCCTTCCAAACCACTTCATAAAGTATGGGGTCTACATCGAATCCCTTCATGGGATAGGTGCCGCGATTGGTGAATTTGTAACTCTTGCCAGCACAAATTCCGCGCACGATTTCTGATACAAATATCTCGTCAGCTTGTGCCTTGTCGACAATCCGTGCCGACATCTGGACGGTGGAACCAAACAGATCATTGTCTTCTGCGATTGGTTCACCCGCGTTGATACCAATCTTGAGGTGGAGTGGTTTGTCCGCGTTCTGCGCGGTGTATTCCGCTGTTTCCCGCTGCATCTGCATAGCCGCGTCCAGGCTGTCCGAGGTTTTTACGAAGGACGCCATTATACCGTCACCGGTATGTTTGACTTCCTTGCCGTTCCA
>JAJFIE010000363.1 GCA_021775275.1 Rhodospirillales bacterium
CTCGAACAGCACATCATAGCGCGGATCACGGGTCATTTTGTTTTCTCCCTCATCATTAATTTTTTATCTGTCTCGGTCGCCCCCATAAGACGAGGACGCAAAATGCGCCGCCACAAGGCCAATGCCAGTAGCGGGATACACGATATCACAAGCACCGTGGGCATGCCGTTGGGGCCCATCAGTTCCATGGCGTGGCCGACCGCTATCGGGCCGGCGATGCTGCCCATTTCAAACACACAGACAAAGGCCGCATTGGCGCCCGCCAGTTCCGCCGGGGGAAAACGGTCGCCGAGCAGAATGATCGCCACGGAATAGAGCGCAAACGCGGTGCCGCCCCACAGCACCAGAACCGGCCATATGAGGACCGGATGGTTCAGCACGAAGGGCACGATGCCGCCCAGGGCGAAACACGCTACCAGACATAGAACCAGCAACTTGTTGCGGTCGATGCGATGAGAGTAGAGACCGATCGGCACCTGCGAGATGACCGTGCCGCCAACAATGGCTACCAACATGTAGAGCGCCGTATCTGCGTCCTGCCCCATGCGCAGGCCATACACAGGGATAAAGGAAATCTGCGCCGCATCCGTCACCCCGGCCAGCACCGCCGTGGCCATGACCAGCGGTGCGACACGGAAGGCCCGGACAAACGACCACTTTTGCGGAATGCCCAGATCGGGCGCCACGTTACGGGCCAGAACCAGCGGTATGATGGACACCGCAATAATGGCCGCCGCGATAAAAAACGTCTTGAATTCCGCCGGGCCGATAACACTGACCAGTACCGGCCCCAGACCAAACCCGAGAGTCATGACAAACATGAAACCGGCGATAATGCGGCCCCGGTTTTCTTTGGTCGCCAGCGCATTGACCCAGGTTTCACTGAGAATCCACAAACTGGCAATCCCGATGCCGGCGATAAACCGAAGCGCCACCCATTCGCCCACACCGTACCAGAACGGCATGGCGATCATGGTTGCGACGACAATCAGGGTCCCCAGCACCATGCTTCCGAGCAGACCAAAAACCCGCACCATCGGATTGACAAACGGCCCCGTCAGCATGAGCGCCAGCGGTGCAGCGGCAACCACATAGCCGATGTTATCTGCGTTTTCACCGCGCAGTTCCATGGACATGGAAATCAGTGGCATGACAGCGCCGACGGCAAGGCCGGCGGCAAAGGCGCTCACGGTAATGGCAACCAGCGCCTTGCGCCGATCACTGTCCGGCCCGTCGACAGGTGTGGAAACACTTGTCATTTACAGCATCTCCAGATGGGACGGCCCATCCGGTGGTGGGAAGGCCGCATCGAGGAGGACCAGATCCTCGGCGCTCAAGGCGATTTCCAGCGCCGCCATATTCTCATCCATATGCGTGGGGCTCACCGCCTTGGGGATGGCGATAACGCCCGGCTGCGCCAGCACCCAGGAAAGGGCGATCTGCAAGGGTGAAACACCGTGACGTTCGGCGAGTTGCGAAAGAACAGGCGCGCCCTGCAATCGCCCCTGCTCCAGTGGCGAATAGGCCATGACCGGTATGCCGCGGTCCCGGCATGCAGGCAGCACGTCCCACTCCACACCACGGCGGCTCAGGTTGTAGAGTATCTGGTTGGCCGCCGATGCCTCGCCACCGGAACCTGAGCACCACTCAGCCAGATCGGCGGCGTCGAAATTGGAGACGCCGAAATGTCGGATTTTCCCGGAAGCACGAAGCGCCTCGAATGCATCCAGGGTTTCTGAAAACGGAACGGAGCCGCGCCAGTGCAACAGGTACAGATCGATCCGGTTGGTATCCAGTCGTTGCAGACTGCTCTCGCAGGCCTTGATCACACCTTCGTAAGTTGCATTGTGCGGATAGACTTTGGATACGATAAACAGATCGTCCCGGCAGTGATGGCCGGAATCACGCATGGCTTCACCGACGACTTCCTCTGCGCCGCCATCGCCGTACATCTCGGCGGTATCGATAAGCCGGATGCCACGATCAATGGCATGGCGCACCGCTGCCACTTCCAGATTGAAGAGTTGCGCCTGTTCCCCCATACGCCAGGTGCCGAGACCCAGGACGGGAATGGCTTCCCCGCCGGGTAGTTCCACGGTGCGCACGGCGTGCCTCCCTGTTAATGCCACCAAAAACAATGCCAAAAAAACCGGCATCGATATCCTGACACGGCGGCATGCGGGACGCGATAGCCCCAATGGGATATCAGGGCGGCAATATCCCCCTGGTTTCTGTGGGCTTGTTACAGTAACGGAGAGAAACCATATGGGATAACAGGCTCGGGATGTGTAATGGTAGTGATGAAAAATGATTTAACAAACCTGCCTGAATTCATGATGCCGCTGGTAACGGCGGAAGCGGTGACGTGGAGTATCGCGACTTTCGGGGCCATTGCGGAGTTCAGCCGCGCGCCCGGCGAAGCGGGCCATATCACATCCGGGGATGGTCAGGTGAAAATCACCACCCCCCGTGGCGCGTTGCGCTTCCGCTATCCACCGCCCGCCAAAATCATTGCCTATGAAGGATTGTCCAAAAACCCGCGATTATGGTCGCAGGGTATATCCATCTGCCTGCCCGAACAGGCGGCATGCATGAACGGCGCGCGCACCCTGAC
>JAJFIE010000364.1 GCA_021775275.1 Rhodospirillales bacterium
ATAGTGTCCGTATGCCCTCGTGAACTGACGCATGGCCATCGCAAACGGTCGAACCATGCATGCTGTAGTTTCCATTCATGTCCGGAAGCTTACTCCGGCTGGTTGCGTGGCGTTTTCTCGGTTTGCATCAGGCGAAGATCCGATTCATACATTTCAATGACCAGTTCCTCAAATGTGGTCGTATGCTGCCATCCTAATTCCCGTCGTGCTTTTTCCGGATTTCCGAGCAAAAGATCGACTTCCGTCGGTCGGTAATACCGAGGATCGATTTTGACAAGCGTTCTGCCATTTCCGGCATCAAGGCCAATTTCATCGGCGCCAGCGCCGTGCCATTCAATTTTCCGTCCACTTGCCTGGAATGCCAACTCGACAAATTCACGAACCGTATGCGTTTCTCCCGTCGCGAGCACGTAATCGTCGGGCTCGTCTTGCTGTAGAATCCGCCACATGCCTTCGACATAATCCCGGGCGTGGCCCCAATCGCGCTTGGCGTCAATATTTCCAAGGAAAAGGGTATTGTTCCGGCCCAGCGCAATCGAGGCGACGGCGCGGGTAATTTTGCGGGTGACAAAGGTTTCGCCGCGAATGGGGCTCTCATGATTGAAGAGAATTCCGTTCGAGGAGTGCATCCCGTAGGCTTCACGGTAATTAATCGTGATCCAATAGCCATAGAGCTTGGCGGCGGCGTAAGGACTTCGCGGATAAAACGGTGTGGTTTCTGACTGTGGTGTTTCCTGGACCAGACCATAAAGCTCCGATGTGGACGCCTGATAAAACCGGGTTTTTTCATTCATATCGAGAATGCGGATCGCCTCGAGTATGCGAAGCGGGCCGATGGCGTCGCAATTGGCGGTGTACTCCGGTGTCTCAAAACTCACATGTACGTGGCTTTGTGCGGCCAGATTATAAATCTCATCCGGCTGTGTAGTCTGAATAATCCGCAGCAGGTTTGTGGAGTCTGTCATATCACCATAGTGCAGAAAAAAACGGGCATTTTCTTCATGCGGATCTTGGTACAGATGATCGATACGCTCGGAATTGAACGATGATGCCCGGCGTTTGATACCGTGTACTTCATAACCCTTGGCCAATAGTAACTCGGCAAGATAAGAGCCGTCCTGGCCGGTAATGCCGGTGATAAGTGCGACCTTCTTTGTCATGTGCTTGCGTATCCCAATAAGCTGTCAGTTAAAGAATGTAGGGTCATTTTGGAGTCTGCCATTGTAATTTATATGGCCTTAAAATGCTTGTTGTTCATTATAGTTTTCCTGGCGAATAACATCATCATCGCCCAGATAGCTACCGGACTGAACTTCGATGACTCGAAGCGGTATCCGGCCCGGGTTTTCCAGTTGATGCAGAATGCCAGAAGGAATGTAGGTAGATTCGTTCTCTTTTAGAAGAAACTCATCATCTCCCCGTCGTATATTTGCTGTGCCCTCGACCACAATCCAGTGTTCCGCACGGTGATCATGGTGCTGCAAGCTAATTTGGGCCCCGGGATTGACGGTCAATTCATTAACCCGGAAACCTTCGCCTGAAAGAATCATGCGTGCGCTACCCCAAGGCTGATACCGGGTTGAATGGAGCAGGTGTTTCGTGGTGGCGCCTGATGCAATCAAATCAACCAAATCGCCGACCCCATCAGTTTGACGGATGTCAGTCACAAGGACAGCGTCGTCGTTGGCAATAACGGCGATGTCATCAAGGCCGATGACAGCTGACAGTACCGAATCGGAATGGATGAGAGAATTTCGACTGTTGTAAACGATGGCGTCGCCTTCAATAACATTACTGTTGCTGTCTTTCGGGCTATCTTTATACGCGGCGCCCCAAGAATGGGTGTTTCGCCAGCCAGCATTCAGTGGCGTCACAACGATATTATTGCTCTGTTCTATTATTAATCTGTTAAATGATGTCGGCTCTATGGTCGCCATGGGGGCGTCGGCAATACGCGTAAAATCAAGATCCCGATGTTGTTGTTCGAAGGCTTGCGTGCAGGCAGCATGAAGGGCCTCGTCCCGCCGGGTATATTCAGCGATAATCACCGAAGGTTTTATCAGGTAGATTCCGCTGTTCCAGCAATAACCTTCATTGATCAGTGTTTCGGCTGTTTGCTGATCCGGTTTTTCGATGAAAGTCTCGATTTGCCGAACGGCACCGCGGATTTTTTTTGCGTTTTTCGTAGGTTTTATATAACCGAATTCCGGGAGCGGGGCGATCGCGTCTACACCGAAGGCAACGATTTGACCTGCTGCCGCTGATGCGCAGGCATCGACAACATTGCTATGGAAGGCTTCCGTGTCGGAAACTACGTGATCACAGGGCATGACCAGCATCAGGGCTGTCGGGCAGTGTTCCATAATCCACAGAGCAGCCAGTAAAATGGCCGGAGCAGTGCCTCTGTTATGAGGTTCCAGAAGAATATCAGCAGCCGGACATTCAATTGCATCGAGCTGGGTGGCTACGAGAAACCGGTGCTCATGGTGGCACACCACCAGCGGACTACCGAACAAGGGATTATGTACTCTGAGAGCAGTGTCCTGCAATAACGAAAGATCAGCTCCGAACTGCTGGAACTGCCGGGGATACAGCGCGCGTGAAACGGGCCAGAAGCGGGGGCCAGAGCCGCCGGACAAAAAAACAGGGCAGATTTCCATAGGAGCAGTCAACTTTACCATCACCTGATTCTGTCTGAAATGAACGTGTCGTACGATTGAAATGAGAGCCTATACCAGCATGGTTTTCGATTGGTTAATAGCAGTTAACGCAGAATGGAAATGAGTCGTTTAAAACAGAAGTGGCTTGGCCTATGTAGGTACCTGATATGATACCGAAGAACATCCCAGAAGAGGACACGATGGGGTCCCTGCCGTATACTTTGTTCAGGCATTTGTATGCGCTCACGACTAATGCCGGGCTGCCGCTCGTTCGCTTCATTCAGAGGCGACGAATTCGTGCCGGTAAAGAGGACTCTTCACGGGCAAAAGAAAGGGAAGGCGTCGCCAGCATCGGGCGACCGCAAGGCAGGCTGATTTGGGTCCATGCTGCAAGCATCGGAGAATCCCTCGCTGTGCTCCCTGTTATTGAACGGATTCTCGAACGCGAACAGGGACTATCCGTCCTGGTCACTACAGGGACACTGACATCTGCCCGAATTTTGAAAGAACGCCTGCCGGAAAGGGCCTTTCACCAGTTTGTTCCATTTGACCGATTAGCCTGGGTTCGGACATTTCTCAACTTCTGGATGCCATCCATGGTGATTTGGGTCGAGTCCGAACTGTGGCCCAATACATTGATGAGTGTGAAAGATAGAGGCATTCCCGCAATCCTGGTGAATGGCCGTATGTCGCGTGAGTCATACCGGCGTTGGAAACTTATCCCATCTGTGGCGGCGGGGATTCTTGGTTGTTTCGAGCAATGCCTGATGCAATCTGCCGAGGATGCCAAATATCTGGAACACCTTGGTGCGGGTGGTGTCATTGACCATGGTAATCTTAAGTATAGCGCCCCGCCCCTGCCATATGACGTCGAGGTGTTGTCTTCCCTGCGCGAGGTGACCGGGGAGCGTCCGGTCTGGCTGTTCGCGAGCACCCATGAAGGTGAGGAGCAAATTGCCGCTGAGGTCCATCAGGCACTGAAGAAGCAGTTTAGCGGATTGATCACCATTATTGTGCCTCGTCATCCCAACCGGGGACCAGATATCGCGGCAGAACTTCGGACAAAAGGACTGGCCGTCACGGTACGTTCGGCACATGAAACGCCGGGGCCGGATATCGAAATTTATGTGGCGGATTCAATTGGAGAACTCGGCGTGTTCTACCGGTTGTGCCCGATTGTATGCATGGGAAAATCTTTTATCTCCCCTGGTGGCGGACAAAACCCATTTGAGGCAGCGCAACTTGGGTGTGCTGTGTTGTTCGGGCCGTTCATGGGCAATTTTGAGGGGTTGTCACGACAAATGGTGCGGGAAAATGCCGCATTACAAATTTCCAGCGCCAGGGAACTGGAAACGAGTATTGGCGTACTGTTAACCGATTCAACCCAACTCGCACAACGAAGCGAGGCGGCGTCCGCTTTTACTCAAGAGATGGAAGATGTCGTCGATAAAACGGTATCACGGATCACTGACGTTTTAGCGTCCAGGGAGTGGCGAAAAACATCATGATATATGATGCGGACTTTGACAGGGAACTCCGGCGGGTCGTCAACGAAGCGGTTGTCTGTCTCAATGCCGAGGACACCCTTAACGCCCGTGATGGTGTGTCGGCAGCCATGAAACTACTGTCTTCCCGTGCAGAACCGATGAAGGGTAGTGAAACTATCCTGTCCACCTTGTCACAAATCGCGCGCTCCCTTGATGAACGAGATTTTTGTATTCGCCTCGACGAGATGTTAACGGCCATGATGGGCGAGGGGATGATCGAGTATGACTATGACAGCAGGACGGCATTGTTGGATGTCATGCCAAAGATCATAGCCCAATCAGAGGCATGTGTTGATAAGGCAGAAAAGCAATCGCTTCGACAGATAATCAGCGAGTTGATTAGTGCAAGGCAATGGCATTTGGATGAGCACGAACAGGTCGAAAAGCTTTGCCAGATTTCTGTGGCCCATGGCTTTGAGCAGTTAACATCGAGCTTGCACGAATTGCTTGGTAATCTGAGAGCCCAGAAAGCGAAATGCGACCTGTTTGACGTCGAAGATTCGGCCTCATATTGGCCCTGCATTGATTATCCTATCGCTGTGACGGTAGAGACATTCATGAAATGTAATGCGCGCTGCAATTTCTGTCCTTATCCAATGATGGAGGACCAAGGCCTGCGCGTTGGTCAAAGAATGAGCAAATCTCTATTCAGGAAGATCATTAATGATTTGAAGGATATTCCTCCGGAGCTTGGATTTACGTTAAATTTATCACGAGTGAATGAGCCCCTGCTTGATAGTCGAATCTATGATTTTCTTAAAATAATCGATGAGGAGCTGCCTGGTTGCCACGTATGGCTGCCGTCGAATGGCTCGACGTTGACCGAGAAAAATATTCGCAGATTATCTGATATCAACTGTTTCAGCTCGCTTGGAATTTCCATCAACAGTAATGATCCGGAAGAGTATGAGCGCATCATGGGGATCCCGTTTGAGCGGACGAAAAAGAATGTTGACCGATTGCACGTGATGTTGGTCGCCGGCGAAATAAATTTCAAGGTACGCCTGACACACGTGACGGCGCCGGGTGCCAAGAGAAAGGAAATCACCGCATGGATCAAGGAACGCTGGCCCGCATTTGAAACCGTGAGCTATACGCCCACCGACTGGTTGGGGATTACCTCGAACGAAACACCAGGACAGGCAGCACCTGTGACACCCTGCACGGATTGGTATCAGGTCCATATCCTGGCTGACGGTAGCGAGGCGTTGTGCTGTTTTGATGCCTTGGGAAAATATGCGGCAGGCAATGCCACGGATCAACATATCCTGGAGATGTATAATATCGCGTGGCAACGCAAGGCGCGGAAATACCTGGTCGCCCGCCAGTCAGAAGTCGTTCCAGAAATTTGCCACGGATGTGCTATTCGGTAGGATTTTCCCGGGTTTCTTGACAGTTTTTCAACTGTTGCTGCTGATGATGATGCATAAGCAATCCTGCTACTATTTCCTTTCATCTATGAAGCGAGCGATATGGCATTTACCCTGACCCGGGTTTTTTCTGACCTTCCTGACGTTACGATTATCGATGTTGGCGCTTCGTCGTTGAGCGACGACGCAAAACCGGAATACCAACCCTTGCTGGATGTTGGCAAGGCAAGGGTCATCGGTTTTGAGCCGAATACGGACGCGGTATCGGCGATTCCTTTGGACAACGACAAATTCACGATGTTGCCATACGCTATTGGTGACGGTTCGGACGGCATCATGCACGAGAACGCCTATTCGATGACCAATTCCCTTTATGAAAGTAACCACGTGTTGCTGGATCACTTCCAGCAGTTGAAAGAATTCTTCACGACGCAGAAGGAAACCCCGATAAAAACCGTCAGACTTGAGGATATCCCGGAAATTGATCAGGCGGATGCAATTTTTCTCGATGTACAGGGGGCCGCGCTGGACGTTCTGAAAGGAGCAGGGCGCGTTCTTGGTATGACGGGTATTCTTCATGTTGAGGTCGAATTTGTGGAAATGTACAAAAACCAACCCCTGTTTGGTGATGTGGATCAGTTTCTGCGTCAGGAGAATTTCTTTTTTCACACATTTTATTACATGGGGACGCGTTGCCTGAAACCCACCATTATCAACAACAATCCGGTTTACGGGCTGAAACAGCGCCTGTGGGCGGATGCGGTGTATATCCACCATTTCATGGAACCGGATAAACTGTCTGATGAGCAGTTATTGAAAATGGCATTGGTCCTTAATGATATTTACGCTTCCTGGGATTTCTGTTTTTATTTCCTGAACGAATTCGACAAACGTCAAGGCAGCAACAGGGCGCCGCAATATATGGATGCTCTGGCTGACAAGTATACGGGCGGATAAATTTAACTTCACCGGTCGATGTAAATATTGACCTGCCAAGCACCCAAACCACACGACACCGTAACCTCAAAAGAAAACCGCCGCTGCAAAATGCAGCGGCGGTAAAGGTGTTCGACTATTATTATTCGGTTCTGTGCGGCTATTATGAGAACAGCTGCAAGATACCTTGTTCCGACTGACTGGCAAACGCGAGGGCCTGAGTACCCAGAGCCTGACGTGTTTGCAGGGCCAGCAGGTTGGCGCCTTCCTCGTTGAGGTCGGCCAAGGTGAACTTGGCGGCGCCACCCTCGAGGGTATTCACGTAATTTGCCGTGAAATCCAGTCGGGTTTTCAACAACGAAATGTTGCCACCAAGA
>JAJFIE010000365.1 GCA_021775275.1 Rhodospirillales bacterium
TAACCGGATTTCCAGAAGCGCCGGTTCCCGTCCCCGTCTTTCGGTTTTCCGTTCGGGCAAGCACATCTATGTCCAGATCATCGATGACGTCAAGGGTGTGACCCTGGCGGCTGCATCCACCCTCGAGAAGGACATGCGCTCGAAAGTCAAGAACGGTTCCACCGCCGGAGCCGCGACGGAAGTTGGCAAATTGATCGCCGAGCGCGCCAAGAGCGCCGGGATTGAACAGGTTGTGTTTGATCGGGGTGGTTTTCGTTTTCATGGTCGAGTGAAGGCCCTCGCCGATGCGGCTCGCGAAAGCGGCCTGAGTTTCTAGGGAGTTTATGATGGCACAAGCACCGTCGCGAAATCAGGAACGCCGCCCGCGTGAAAACCGGCGTCCGCGCGAAGATAACCGTGAAGACGAGCTGGTTGATAAACTGGTCCACATCAATCGTGTGGCCAACGTGGTCAAGGGTGGCCGTCGTTTTTCATTCGCCGCCCTGGTTGTGGTCGGTGATGGCCGTGGCCGGGTTGGCTATGGCACCGGCAAGGCCCGCGAAGTTCCGGAAGCAATCCGTAAAGCCACTGATCAGGCGAAACGCAACATGATCCGCGTCCCGCTTCGTGAAGGTCGCACACTTCACCACGACGTCAGAGGGCGTTACGGTGCCGGCCGGGTTGTCATGCGCTCCGCACCGGCTGGTACGGGTATTATTGCCGGTGGCCCCATGCGTGCTGTGTTTGAAACCATGGGCGTGCAGGACGTTGTCGCCAAATCCATTGGCACACAAAATCCACACAACATGATCAAGGCGACGTTCGAGGGATTGGCTAATTCCCAGTCACCACGCTCGGTTGCTGCCCGCCGCTCCAAGAAAGTTGGCGAAATTATCTCCCGGCGCGGTGAAGTCGCTGCGGCTGAGGCGAAGGAGTAAGACATGGCCGCGAAGAATACTGTTCGCGTTACCCAGATAAAGAGCGCCATCGGTCGCGAAGGCTCGCAACGGGACACGCTCAAGGGTCTGGGATTGAACAAGATGCACCGCACCCGCGAGTTGGAGGATACTCCTGCGGTTCGTGGCATGATCAACAAGGTCAGCCATCTGGTTCGCGTCGAGGATGCTGGTTAACACAATTGAGCAATCCCGCTCATCTGCGGCCTGCCTTGGGCGGGTCTGTGGTGTAACGGGGCGATTGAAGGACTTAGTAAGATGAAATTGAACGAGCTTCGCGATAATTCCGGCGCCCGAACTGAGCGCAAGCGAGTCGGACGCGGCATGAGCTCTGGTACGGGAAAGACCTCCGGCAAAGGTATGAAAGGTCAGAAATCCCGTAGCGGCGTGTCATTGGTCGGTTTCGAGGGTGGCCAGATGCCACTCTATCGTCGATTGCCGAAACGCGGTTTCAAGAACCCGTTTTCCAAGGATGTCGCGCCGGTCAATCTTGGCATGCTGCAAAAAGCTGTTGATGCCAAGAAAATCGATGCCAAGAAGCCTGTTACCGAAGCAGTCCTTGCGGATGCCGGAATTGCGCGTATATCAAAGGATGGCATGAAGCTCCTGGCCAAGGGTGAGGTTAGCGTAAAACTGACCATCGAGATCAGTGGTGCGTCAAAGGCCGCGATTGAGGCCGTTGAAAAAGCTGGCGGTTCTGTTGTGTTGCCAACGCCCACGCCAAAACCTGTTGGCAAGGGCAAGAAGCACGAGCGCGAGAAAGCGGCCAAGGTTTCGGCAAAAGAAAACGCCGGATCCTGATTGATTTGGCGATACCACGGTAACGCCCACAATAACGATAGGGTATTTGAATGGCGTCCACCGCCGAACAACTAGCAGCCAACGTAAATTTCGGCGCCCTGGCAAAGGCGACGGAACTGAAGAATCGTATCTGGTTTACGCTTGGTGCGCTGATCGTCTATCGGCTTGGCACCTATATTCCGCTTCCCGGCATTGACTCGCAGGTTCTGGCTGACGTCTTCCGTCAGCAGCAGAGCGGTATTATTGGCATGTTCGACATGTTCACGGGTGGCGCATTGTCACGCATGACGATTTTTGCCCTCAACATCATGCCGTATATTACCTCTTCCATCATCATGCAGTTGATGACTGCTGTTCACCCGCAACTGGAACAGTTGAAGAAAGAAGGCGAAAGCGGTCGCAAACGTATCAATCAATATACCCGCTATCTCACAGTGCTGATCACGGCAGTGCAGGGCTATGGTATTGCGGTCGGCCTTGAAGGGATGACGTCCAGCAGTGTCGCGGCCGTATCCGAACCCGGCCTGTTTTTCCGTTTCACCATTGTTATCACGCTGGTTGGCGGCACGCTGTTCCTGATGTGGCTGGGCGAGCAGATTACAGCGCGCGGCGTGGGCAACGGCATTTCGCTGATCATTTTCTCGGGCATTGTTGCAAACCTGCCGGCGGCGCTCAGCAATACGCTGGAACTGGGCCGCACAGGCGCTTTGCCGACGTTGTTTATTATTGGCCTGTTGATTATGGCGGTGGGGGTGATCTTTATCATTGTCCTGTTTGAACGGGCGCAGCGCAGGATTATTGTGCAATATCCAAAGCGCCAACAGGGCAACAAAATGACCGGTGGGGAAAGCTCCCATCTGCCGTTGAAGTTGAATACTGCTGGTGTTATTCCGCCGATTTTCGCCAGTTCCATTTTGTTGATGCCTGTGACATTGATCCAGTTTTCGGCCGGTTCAGGCCCGGACTGGATGACCACGGTCGCGGCTTTCCTTGGCCGTGGGCAGCCGTTGTATCTGGCGCTCTATCTTGGAATGATTGTCTTTTTTGCATTTTTCTACACGGCCATTGTCTTTAATCCGGCGGATACGGCGGAGAATCTCAGAAAGCATGGCGGGTTTGTGCCAGGGATTCGACCAGGCAAGAATACCGCTGAATATCTGGACCGGGTTCTTACACGTTTGACGGTGGTTGGCGCGGCATATTTGTCGGTTATCTGCCTGTTGCCAGAAATTCTGATTTCACAGTTTTCCGTTCCGTTCTATTTCGGCGGTACAAGTTTGTTGATCGTCGTTACCGTCACCATGGACACCATGGCGCAGGTACAGTCCCATCTGATTGCCCATCAATATGAAGGCTTGATCAAAAAGTCGAAATTGAAGGGGCGCCGGTAATGAACCTGATTTTGTTGGGTCCTCCGGGCGCCGGTAAGGGCACCCAGGCAAAACGCCTGGAAGATGCCTATAAGATCATTCAGCTGTCCACAGGTGACATGCTTCGGGCGGAAGTTTCTTCCGGATCCGAGTTGGGTGCAAAAGCTAAGGAAATTATGGAAGCCGGCGGGCTGGCGCCAGATGATGTCATTATTGCCATGATTTCCGGCCGCATTGACCACGATGACTGTGTAAATGGCTTCATTCTTGATGGTTTTCCGCGCACGGTCCCCCAGGCGGAAGCTTTGGCCGAGATGTTGGCCAATAAGGGCATGTCCATCGACCATGTGGTTGCAATTGAAGTGGATCCGGAAGCCATGGTTGCCCGGATAACCGGTCGCTTCACCTGCTCTGAATGCGGTGCGGGATATCATGATGATTTCCAACCCACCAAAGTGGATGGGGTCTGTGATACGTGCGGCGGCACGACGTTTACCCGCCGTGCCGACGATAACGCGGAGACGGTCCGCAACAGGCTTTCAGCCTATGAAGAACAAACCGCGCCAATTATCGCTTTTTACCGTGATAAAGGCGCCTTGAAGACAGTAGACGGAATGGCGGATATCGACGTGGTAACCGCCAGTTTGAAGGAAATAATCGACTGATACAGCATGGTTGGCAGGCGTGTTGACTTGGTGAAATTTGCGCCTATAATCGCGCCTCCCCACCTAACCGTGTACAGTATTTTATCGTTTGTTACCAAAGTGTAAGGAGTAATAGCTTTGGCGCGAATCGCTGGTGTAAATATTCCGACCGGGAAGCGGGTGGTCATCTCATTGACCTATATCCACGGTATCGGTCGTACGAAGGCCCGTGACATTTGTAGTGTGGTCGGTATTCCGCATGAAAAACGGGTCAATGAGCTGACGGATGATGAAGTCATCCGCATTCGCGAAACCATCGACCGTGACTATCAGGTCGAAGGTGATTTGCGGCGTGAAGTGGCAATGAACATCAAGCGGCTGATGGATCTTGGCTGCTATCGTGGCCTGCGCCATCGGCGTGGTCTGCCTGTTCGGGGGCAGCGTACGCATACGAATGCCCGCACCCGAAAAGGCCCGGCAAAAGCTATTGCCGGCAAGAAGAAATAGGGATTGTAGGTAGATCATG
>JAJFIE010000366.1 GCA_021775275.1 Rhodospirillales bacterium
CGAGACCCCTCTCAGCGGGACCACCGGGATCGGGCACACCCGCTGGGCTACGCACGGTGTTCCGAACGAGGAGAACGCCCACCCCCATGCGACAACCAAAGTTGCGCTGGTTCACAACGGAATCATCGAGAATTATCAGGACATCAAGGTGGATATTGTCGCCGATGGCCGGAATCTGGCGTCTGATACAGATACCGAGGTCGTCGCCCACCTGATTCACGCCAACATGGACAAGGGCCTCGATCCCATCGCCGCGACAGGGGCCGCGTTGAAAAAACTCGAAGGCGCGTTTGCATTGGGGATCATCTTCGCCGGTCGCCATGATCTGATGATCGCCGCACGCGAAGGCACCCCACTGGCCATCGGTTATGGTGATGGTGAGATGTATCTCGGCTCTGACGCCATTGCTCTGGCCCATCTAACCAGCCGAATTCAATATCTGGAGGATGGTGACTGGGCCGTTATCACGCCCGAAGGTGCGACCATATACGACTCAAACGACAACGAAGTTCAGCGCGATATCATGCAATCGGCGATGTCCGGCGCAGCCATCGGCAAGGACGGCTATCGCCATTTCATGCTGAAGGAAATCTACGAGCAACCCCAGGTTATCGGCGACACCCTGCATTCCTACATCAACCCCGCCACCCGGCAGGTGACATTGCCGCTGTCGTTTGATGCCACATCGGTCAGCCGCATCACTATCATCGCCTGCGGCACGGCCTACCTGGCGGGTATGGTTGCCAAATACTGGTTGGAGACCGTGGCCCGGGTGCCGGTGGAAATCGATGTGGCATCTGAATTCCGCTACCGCGCCGCCGATATGCCAAAGAACGGCGTGGCGCTGTTTATTTCGCAATCCGGCGAAACCATGGATACGCTGGCCTCATTGCGCTATGCCCGCTCACAAGGCCAGCATATCGTCTCGGTGGTAAATACGCCGGAGAGCACCATCGCGCGGGAATCGGATGCCGTATTGCAAACCTACGCCGGACCCGAAATCGGTGTCGCATCGACGAAGGCCTTCACGACTCAATTGACCGTGCTGGCCTGCCTGACCATCGCCGCGGCGCGAGAGCGGGGGGTCCTGGACCCGGGCGGTGAAGCACGCCTGATGATGGCGTTAACCGAAGTTCCTGCCCGCGCCGCCGAAGTACTGAACCATGACGAGCGCATTCAGGAGATCGCCGCCACGGTCGCGGAAGCACGGGACGTGTTGTACCTGGGCCGGGGCACCAATTACCCCATCGCGCTTGAAGGTGCGCTGAAGCTCAAGGAAATTTCCTACATTCACGCCGAGGGCTATGCGGCAGGGGAAATGAAACATGGCCCCATCGCACTGATCGATGAAACTGTGCCCGTGATTGTTATCGCGCCATCCGATGATCTGTTCGAAAAAACCGCCTCCAACTTGCAGGAAGCCGTCGCGCGCGGCGGTCGGGTGGTGTTCTTTACCGATGACGCCGGGGCGGAAAAGTTGAGCGATCTGACCGCTGCGACGATTGCACTTCCTGCCGTGGACCCGTTTGTCGCACCCATCCTGTACACCATACCCGTTCAGTTACTGGCCTATCATGTGGCCGTGATCAAGGGAACGGATGTGGACCAGCCCCGCAACCTGGCAAAAAGCGTCACGGTCGAGTGATTTGATCGGAAGGGGGGGGCAGAGTTATCGCGCCCTCCTGACACCATACCTTGTCGGACGAATTACTGCTCCGACAGAAGTTGATTTCGCAACTGTCGGGCGCGTGTCAGGACAGCATCTTCGATTTTGGTCGCCGTCCCCTGGGGTATTTCCGCATCCCGCCAGATCTGTTGATCGAGAACCTGCCGGAAGACAGCGACACGAACGCCGTCGGCCCGCAACTGGGTGCCCAGAATGTAAACATTCATCTTGAAACGCTCGTTGGGGGAATCCTTGGATGCGCGCCAGTCGGTGAGGATCACGCCGCCAAATGCATCAGCCGTCGTGATTGGCATGAAGGAGATTGTGTCCAGTGTGGCGCGCCATAGATAGGTGTTAACACCAATGCCGCCACTGCCACCGGAATTTCCCTTGTCAGAATTACCGAACAGTCCGCCCTCGCCAAAAAGGCCTCCCTCTTGCCTTTGACCAACAGTACCCAGCGCATTTTCCCCGGGGCGATCATGTTGCATCTGCCCATCCGCGCCCTCTGGAATACTCTTTTCTGTCGTGTTCACGCCACCGCCAGAACACCCCGTTGCCAAAAGAAGGACGGCGGAAATCACAAAGACGGTATGGAAACCCGAACGAATTCTCGACAAGCTGTCTTCTCCTCTATCCGCCAGAAGCAAAAAAACGATAATTTTAAATTTGACCAAGCTCGCGCAACAGCGGCGCCAAATGCGCCTCGTATCGACGCCAGCGATCAACAGACCCACTGTATATCGGCTTTCGCACTTGCGCAACGCTTGCTGTCATCACCGTATGTTGATTTGCGCCAGTCTCCAGAAAGCTTTCATCCCAATCAAGGTCACAAAAATCCGTATAGGCCCTTATTTGTTCTTCCGGAGACGAAACAACCTCTTCGTAGATAAGGTCATACACGGGGACCGGCAACACGTGACGCCAATGCGCCATGATTTCCCGGTACAGGTTATGGACTTTACCAAGCATTACCAAATCGTAAGAAAATTTCTGCGAATGCAGGATGAAGTAGTTTATGTAGCATGACAGGCAGGTATCGACCGGATTCCGGACGCAGTGGATGAACTTGGCGCGTGGAAAGATAGTCGCCAGGAACCCAAGCCACATATAATTGCGGGGCGTCTTATCGACAAAACAAACCCTGTCTTTCAGAACAGTCCCGACGTGTTCGTGATATCGGGTCGCAATCTTCCGGATTGTCGCAAGATCAAGCGCCGCCGCCCTGGTGGTTAATTGCGCAGGGTTGTCAGAAAACGAGAAAACCTTTTCAAAGATGTCTTCAATTTCCGACCGTTCGCCACCGGGAAGAACCATTGTGGATCGCGCCAGAATATGCTCGCCCAACGTCGTCCCGGAACGTGGCATGCCGAAGACAAACACCAATCCTTCGCCCGCCCTGTCGTTCCCTACTGGTGAACGCTGAATAAATTTCGACTTTTTCGCAAAAAATTCCTCGTCGAAGGCGTCAATAATAGCCTGTGTGCGGTGCGTATAGTATTCCTCCGGCATGGGAAAACGTTGCCATATGGCTTTGTTTGCCCGGTCATAATACTCGAACGCTGCATCGTACAGTTTCAACTGGCTCGCCAGTTTACCTGCGGCAAAGCCCAAATTAGCCCAATCATCGAAGGGGATGCCTTCCACATCGATCGCCGTCTTTACATTTTCATAGACCTCCTTGGTAGACAGTGACGCCGCGTCACTTTCACCAACCAAATGCGCCCAGACAATGTTCGCCCCGGCCAGACCGGGTTGCAGGGTTAACGCCTTTTCTATGGATGCAATGGCCTCATCCATTTGCCCGCGGTTCATCAGAGCAACCCCGCGCAACGAATAGGTTTCCGCACTGTTTGGGTCAGCACTCAATGCTTTACGCCACTCCTGCTCCGCACCCTCCCAGTCACCGGCCACCGACCTGATCATGCCAAGTTTGGTCAGTGCATTCACATTGTCCGGCATCTCTTTTTTGATCATTGTGAAAAGTTCACGCGCACGCGGCAGTTCGTTTTGGCGCATCAGTTCTTCGCCAAGCTCCTCAAGGATTTTCAATGACGCGCGCCCATTCATCCTGACGGCCCGCAAACAGTTCAGCGCTTCATCGTGATTTCCCATATGACGGAGCAGTATTCCCAGGTTGCCAATGATTTCCATGTTGGAGGGCGATAATTCAAGCGCCTTGTAGAATGTCGCTTCGGCCTGGGTGTATTGATGCATCATGAACATCAAAACACCCAGGGCATTGAGATAGTCCGGCGCCGTCGGTTTTATAGCGACGGCCTGCTCAAGACTCTTCCGGGCTTTTTCAAAGTTGCCCTCTCGCATATAAACATGGCCGAGCATGAATAATCCGTCCGCATTGCCGGGATGGGCCTTCAGTAGTTTTTGCAGGAGTGCTCTGGCCGATGGGAGGTCACCCTGAGCAAGAGTTTCCCGAGCTTTCTCGATTTGCTCGGTTTCATTTTTTCTGGACATGCTATGACTCAAAGGAATGCAAAAAGGGGGTAAATGATTACTCGACAATACCCTCAGAACGCATCAGATCAAGCAACGGCGTCAGATGCTGTTCGTAGTTCCGCCATCGTTCCATGGAGCCACGGAATATCGGTTGACGAACCTGCCAGTCACTCGGTGTTGAGACCTGTCGTTCCGTCTTATGATAATTCAGACACTTATCATCCCATGGTATTTCACAATACCGCAATAGATCACGGGTAACCGCTTCCTGATTATTAATCAGTTCCTCATAATAGAGATCAAATATGGGCACCGGTGAATGTTCGCGCCAATGCGTCATCAGTTTTTGATAGCCGATATACTCCCGACCAATCGCCAGCAAATCCTCTGTAAACGGAAAATTTGTCGAAAAGTCTGTGAAATAGATCGACAGGATGGTGTCCAAGGGATTACGGCGGCAGTGTACGATCTTCACATCGGGCAGAACCTGCGTGATCAGTCCCAGATATAAAAAATTGAAAGGCGTTTTGTCGGTAACGAAGCGTTTGTGATCTCCTGAATTCGATTTCCTGGATGACTTTTTGTGTGATTTTCCGGTTTTGAATTCTTTGAAAAAACCTCGCCGTATCCGGGTCAGAATATCAGTTTCAACATCTGGCATTCGTTGCGGATAATCCGGAATTCGCACGATGCCGTCATCTTTTTGTCGTCCCGCCCGGTCACGAAAAAACTGCAACTCCCCGCCACCTTCAACGGCGGGGTGAGAGGCAAGAATCTGTTCCGCCAATGTCGTTCCGGAACGGGGCATGCCGAGCACCATGACAGGAACCGGTTCTCCCTGTTGGACGACCGCCTCCGGCAAAGACGAGAACGTATCGCGGTTAAATGCCGCCGCCACACTGTTCATCAAATCACAATCTGCTTTCCAGGCGTCCGGGTCCTGCCGATCACTTTTGGCGACGGTGAAGTACCCGAATGCATCATCGAACTGTCCGGCGGCATCACAGAATTTCCCCAATGCCAATGCTGCGTGGCGCTTTGCATTGGGCCCAAGTTGAGCCGAGTCGACCAGCGTTTTCAATCGATCCATTGTATCGGGGTCGTCGATAGATTTTCTGGTTTGCGCCAACCCGTGCCAAGCCTCGGCAGCAGCAGGGTCCATGGAAACTGCGCGCTCGAAGCATTCTGCAGCATTTTCAAACTGGCCGATTTCCCGGTACACGATTCCCATATTATTGACCGGACCAGGATGCTCGGGGTCCAGCTCGGCGGCTTTCCTGAACGATGCAATTGCCTCTTGATACTTACCCAGATGGCGGAAGACCATGCCCAGTCCATTATGTGCTTCGGCTTCATTCGGATTAAGTTTGATGGATTTCTTCAGGTATCGTTGCGCCTCGGCCCATCGTTCTTTTTGTTTCAGTAAAATTCCATACAACGCGAGACACGCCGAATGTTGCGGCGCTACTTTCAGAACGGATTTATAGAGCGCTTCCGCCTGCTCGAGATTGCCCGACATGTGCTGTGCACGGGCCGCTGACATCTTTTGATCCAGGGTTTGGGCTGGTGGCGCATGAAAGCCGACCCCCGCATTATTCAGAAGCGACGACGCCACGCCACCACCTTGTGTTTGATGGGCGGCCTGTAACGCCTCGAAGCTGCCGGGCCGGGCCTGTGGAACCTTTTGCGACAGTTTGGTTTTTTTATTTTTTCCCGTCATAACTCACTGAATCCAAGCCAGAGAATCTCACCGCGTATGTATACAGAATATGGTCCGGTCTGACAGGTGCTGTTTTAAACGATAGAACCATCTTTACGCAAATAACCCAGTTTCTGCATGACGTCCCCATGATGAGAGAGGATTTTATCGACCTGGCTGTTCGACAGGTCGTTCCGCCACCCGCCCTTGCTTCCCGTCCGGAAAAATCGACCGCTGTGGGGTGATTTTTCTGAAAATCCGGATTGCGCTTCCTGGCGTTGCAGCGAGTCGAACCGGGCAAACTCGAGAGCCCTGTTGACCCTTTCGGGTTCGTTTTCCAGTTTCAGGAACTGTAGCACCATGCCAAACGCCCGACGTGTATCAGCAAGCATGTCCTCGTATCGGAGAATTATACGATACAGGTCGCCGCTATCCAGCCATGACAAAACATGCCGACTCCATGCGCCCAGATACTGGGGTACCGTCTCATCATTGCCACCAATGATGTGGCCTTTGAAGTGAGAAGCTTCAATCGCCTGATCGATGGTGAGCCCGTAATGGTCGGCAAAAGAAACCACCATATCCAGTGGATTGCGAACCATGTAAATCGCGCCCCTGGTGACATCCTTCGCGATTGCGGGCGCGCCATCCAGAAAGGTGTAACTCGCGTGGGATTTTACGAGAAGCGTATCCGCCACCTCGCCCGCCATGTACCTCTGTACCTTCGTGCGGTACTTCTTTAACTGTCGAAGGCTGCAATTGCTCATATCACGGCCGAGACATTCTGAATAGGGCTGTGCGTTCATGTCACCAACGCAAAATTCCTCCAGCCGGTCCAAAGGAAGTGGCTGGGACTCATTATTGAGGTAATTCGCCAAAAGAACACGGAGCCACGTGTTTCCTGATTTCGGATACGAAGCGATCCACACGATATTTCCCACGGGAATCGAACTCCCTACCCCATCCGGTCACAGACACAGTTCAGCGCCGTTTGAAGTGTATCTGGATTGGTCATTGGTCAGGTTCGGCAATGATACAAAGAAAAAGGGAGCGGCATGCCGCTCCCTTTCCCGTCATTAAGTCCGGTGTACGTGTATCAGAAGGATACGCCAACACCAGTCTGGAAGACGACAGCATCCGCATCGGAGCTCGTCGTGCCCGCAACACCATCATCATAGTCAATATCGGCGAGGGTAGCATCCCAGTAGAGACCGCCACCAAAGCTGTAGGAATAGTCAGCTTCAAGAATCCGGCCTTCGGTGGTTGCGCCACCGATGGTGTTCTTACGCTCACCATAGCCATATCCGAGACCGAAGGTGCTTGCACCAACAGAATAGCTACCCACGGCTTCAAACGTCCACTCGTCTTTCTGAGCGGTTGCAGACGTTTTGTAGTCCTGGGTTGCATAGCTGAGGTTCAGACCGAAGCCGCCAACACCGATATCGGCGCCAGCACGGTACATCTGATAATCATCCTCACCACCGACATTATTCGGGTTGTTGACATGGTCAGCGCCCGCGCTCAATGCGAGAGAAACACCATCGAAGTCACCATTGTACTCAAGGCCGAGGGAGAAGTTGTTCATCATCTCAGTGTTGCCGGAATAGCTCCAGGCCGGTGCGGTAGCCGCCGACGATTCGTTGATCGGCGCATAGGTCAAACCAGCACGGAAACCGTTCATGACCGGCGTGTAGTAAGTGATCTGGTTGGGATCACTCCACATGGTGCCGGACGTGGTCATGAAAGCGCCGCCATAGACAGCACCGGAAGCGAACTGCGAGTAGACGCCAGAGCAAACGCCCTTACCACCGGCAATCCAGGCACAACCAACGTGCATGGAGTCGGAAGCGCCATCGTCCGAACCGAGCATAACCGTGCCCCAGTCGTCGGAGATGGAGAAACGGGTTTCGTCGATTACCTCGTTCTTACCAGCAGTGGTATGCGCACGGCCTTCACCGTTGGCAGCGTTCAGTTCCATCTTCATGGAGACTTCCATGCCGTTTTCCAGCGTGGTGGAACCCTTGAAGACCATTTCACTATTCTGGTAGGTGACGAAACCGTCGTGCTGGTTCGTCGACTTGTCGGGATCAACAGCGATACCGAAAGCCTGATATGACCAGCCGGTTACGCTCAGTTCGGCTTTGGCAGCGGTCGTCATGCCAGCGGACAATGCCGTAGCAGCAACGAGAGCTGTCGAACCTAAAAGAATCTTTTTCATAGTTACCCTCTCAATTTTTCCATTTAGCCCCGGCGGGGCCGGGAAAGTAATTCCCCGACAACCGGGGGGCCCGTTGGCGCTTTTGTGCCTTCGGTGGAATGATAGGGCCACAAAACACACAGGCAGGTCAAGGAAAGGAACCATGGAAACCTCAAATATATCACAGGGTGTGTCGAAAATGACACAGTCACTTTATTCGCGGTTTATAAGGCTTTAACACCACTGCATGGTTAATGAATACCTGCACATAGATAGAGCATGCGACAACAGGGCAACACCCGCGCCCGAAACTTGCCGCAACGGCCTATCTCGCCGCCTGCGCTATCCGGATATCGGTCGGCCATGTGCTTTTGATAAAGGCCAGAATATCCCAGATTTCCCGGTCGCTCAGTGCATCACCGAATCCCGGCATGGCGCTCTTGAACCCCTCCGGAACGATGGCTGCGCCGCCTTTTTTGGTATAGTTAAACAGCAATTCATCCCCATGATGCCAGGTATGACCGCTTTGATCATGAGGCGGGGCAGGCAGACTGCCGTCTTCGTGAGCGATCTTCCAGTCAGACTCGCCCTCCAGATTCTCGCCATGACAAACCGCACAGTGTTCGGCGTATAGCTGGCTGCCGGCCGCGACCGCTACTGTATTACCGGGATCGCCCGGCTTGTGTCCGTCTGGCGCCAAAATCCAGCTGGCCATGCCAAAAACCAACGCCGCTGCCACAATGACGAGGGCCAACTTGCCCGGGTTGCTCAACTTACTCATACCCACCTCTGATTTTATCGATATCAGGATGCTACACCTTATCTCGAAAGGGTCATTGATTTGGTGCAATGAACCCGCTACGACGCATAATACTTAAACAATGATAACGATCCCGCCAGAGGAGAATAAGCATGCAACTCAACGATCCGGGCCTTTTCCGTCAACAATGCTACATCAATGGCGCATGGGTGGATGCCGATTCCGGCGAAACCCAGAGCGTCAGCAATCCGGCCACCGGCGAACAGATCGGCACTGTACCCAAAATGGGTGCAGCGGAAACCCGCCGCGCCATTGAAGCTGCCGACGTCGCCTGGGGTAGCTGGCGCGCGAAACTGGCCAAGGAACGCGCCGCCATCCTGCGTAAATGGTTCAACCTGATGATCGAAAACCAGGACGATCTGGCCCGTTTGATGACCTTGGAGCA
>JAJFIE010000367.1 GCA_021775275.1 Rhodospirillales bacterium
GCGTGCAGTACCCGCATTGGGCGCCGCCGGTTTCGATAAAGGCTTTTTGAAGTGGATCGGGATGATCAGGGCGCCCCAACCCTTTGATCGTTGTGACTTCCCTGCCCTCGGCGTGCCATGCCAGCGTTATACAGCTATCGACAGGCTCGCCATCGAGTAGAACGGCACAGGCGCCACAGTCGCCTTTCTCGCAACCACACTTAATTTCCACAAAACCTTCATGACGCAGCGCCTCCAGTAGTGTGCGATGGGCCGGCGCAACAAATTTGACCTCATTTCCATTCACCCGAAGGCTCACTTCTTTTTCTGATGGCATGTGATATCTCCCTGGATGGTGGGGTTAGGAAACCTGCTGCCAGGCTTGGGTTAATAACCGTCTCACAAGCGAATGTGCTGTCTGCAGCCGGTATTGCGCTGACGCTCGGATATCGCTGATCGGGCTACATTGACCGGCGGCTACCTTAGCTGCCTGTTCGATCAGTTCGGGTGTCAACGTCTGACCGACCAGCAAATGTTCCGCTTCATGGGCGCGAAAGACAGTTGGCGCAACCGAACCCAGCGCGATCCGCGCCGTTGTGCATTCTCCGGCGTCAGCCGTTATCAGGACAGAAACGCCGGTGACCGTAATGGCATCACCCTTTCGGCGCGCCAGTTTATAAAACAAGTGCGCGCAATTCGGTGCAGGCGGCGTCCATGATATCGCCGTCAGCAATTCATCGGATTTCATAACGGTTTTTTTGTAATCGAGATAAAACTCTTCGAGCGGAACAGTCCGCTCCCCCGATGTGCTGGCCAACGTTACGTTGGCACCCAGTGTCAGAAGCGGTGGAACCGTGTCTGCAGAGGGTGAACCGCAACAGACGTTGCCACCGATTGTAGCGGCTGTACGGACCATGGCGCCGGCAAATATATTGGCTGCCGCCATCAGCGCCGGCGCCGCTTTTTCCATTTTCTGGTCATGCAGAATGTCGGATATAGTGGCGCCCGCGCCAAGGGTGATCCGTTCTTCGGCGTGTTCGATATAGCGGAGCCCGTCGATCCGCGCCAGGCTGACAAACTGCGCTCCCTTTTCTCGCCCGCCACGCAGGTCCGGAAACAGGTTCGTGCCTCCAGCCAATGGCTGCCCACCGCTTTCGGCGAGCGCCTTCAAAGCTTCGGGAAGGGTTTGTGGCTGCGATAATTCGAATGGTGGTAACATTGAGAAATCTCCAATTCAACTAGCCGGATCGCTGGTTCTACGCCGCCCAGCCGCCATCAATAACGATCTCCTGGCCCGTGAGATTTTGTGATTCATCACTGGCCAGGAAGATGACCGCGTTGGCGATGTCCTGTGGCGTCGTTACCCGCTTCAAGGGCATTTCAGCGACGTATTCGGCATACTCTTCTTCAAAGGTCGTCCCTTTGGTCTTTGCCTTTTCATGGCAGAGTTTTTCCATGCGGGGTGTTTCGACGATCCCGGGCATGATCGCGTTCACATTGATGTTGTATTCACCGCAATCGATCGCCGAAGTGCGCGTTAATCCGCGAATAGCCCATTTCGATGAACTGTAACCGGCGCGATACCTGTAACCACGCATACCGGAGCAACCGCCGATCGTGACGATTTTGCCGTAGTTTTTCTCAATCATCGCAGGAATCACATACTTCGACGGCAGGAATGCGCCGATCACGTTCTTGCGCAACAGGTCTAGAAAGTCCTTCGAATCGATTTCCCACACAGGTGTTTCGATGGGGCCGGTCGCGCCCATGGCGTTGACCAGAATATCAATGCGCCCGTCAAAAAACTCTTTGGCTTTAGCGACCATATTTTCGACCTGATCATCTTCAGTGGTGTCGGCGGCGACAGCCAGCGCACGGCGGCCCGTACCGCGAATTTTCTCGGCCAATTCCTCAATTGGTCCCGGTGAACGGGCAACCAAAACCAGATCGGCTCCTTCGCGGGCCATGGTCTCCGTAATAGTGCCGCCCATTCCCTGGGCCGCGCCGGTAACAATTGCCGTCTTGTTTTCTAATCTCATGACAACTCCTCAAGAAAGTTCATGTGAGTGGCGCGCCATAACCGCCGCCACCACTGGTTTCCATAATGATGCGATCGCCTTTTTCCAGACGAAGGTGGGTCTTGCCTGCAACGGGTATAATCTCCCCCGAGGCGCGTTGCAGAGTGATGTTGAATGTCTTGCCCGCCACGCCGCCCTGCAGACCAAAAGGCGGGATGACGCAGCGTTCGACCATGGACGTCATGACAACTTCCGGGCCGTTGATCAGATAGGTGCGGACCTGTCCGTCGCCGCCCCGATGGGCGCCCGCACCGCCGGAACCTCGGCGGAGAGTCTGACCTTCGACAATAATCGGGTAGTTGGCCTCGATGATCTCGGCCGGTGTGTTCATCACGTTGGACATGTGTGGACGGACGGCGCACATGCCGTCGCGATCATGGCGCGCCCCTTCACCGCCGCCATGAACCTCATAAAGGGTCGTCCACCGCCCTGTGCGCGGGTCGCGGCCACTAAACAGCAACAAACCGGACGTGGTCGACCCGCCAGCGGTGAGGCGCTCGGGAAGGACGTTTTCAAAGGCATTGAATATCGCGTCAACGATACGCTGCGATGTTTCGTGATTGCCGCCAACCACAGGTTTTTCCAACGGTGGATGCAACAGTGAGCCTTCGCGCGTGATTATTCTGAGAGGACGTGCGCATCCCGCATTCGGCTGGATGTCAGGACCTGCGATGACTTTCATGGCATAGAACACGCTTGCCGACGCGGTGAATGGCGTGGCGTTGAGCGGGCCTGCCGCAGCGTCGCCAGTCGCAGAAAAATCGAATGTGGCGTCCTCGTCATAGACTTCAACCCGGACGCGCACGGCGATAGGCTCTCCGTCCAGCCCGTCGTCATCGAGCCAGTCCTCGCCTTCATAAACACCATTGGGAATGGTGCGAATGGCGGCGCGCATTTCTGTTTCTGACTGATCGTGAAGATCAGTGATGGCTGCCCGTACGGTCGCAGCATCATAGCGCGAGAAGACTTCCTGGAGGCGCTCATCGGCGGCGTAGGTCGAAGCCATCTGTGCAAGGATGTCACCTTCGCGTTCTTCCGCACCGCGAACATTAGCCAGAATGACATCAAGTTTCTCTCGGTCCGGGCCGTCCCTGGTAAAGACGCGGAGCGGCGGGATACGCAATCCTTCCTGCCAGGCGTCACGGGCGTCCGGCACATAGCTTCCGGGCCTGGCCCCACCAATATCAGCCCAGTGGGCCAGACTTACGGCGTAAGCCTGAATAGAACCTTCGGCAAAAACCGGGCGTATGGCTTTCACATCCGGCAGGTGGTTGCCGCCCGCTTCGGGTAAATTCATGAACCACACATCGCCGGGCTCGAGTCTCTCCGGCGGGACGCGTTTGAGGAACTCCTGCACCGTCGAGCCCATGACGCCCAGATGCGCCGGAATGTCACGCCCTTGGGCGATCAGGTTGCCGTCACTGTCGGTCAGGGCTGACGACAGGTCTCCGGCCTCGCGCAGCAACGGCGAGCGCGCCGAGCGCATAACGATCAGGGACATCTCCTCGGCGATAGCCGTCAAGGCGTTTCGAATGACTTCAATGGTGAAAGGATCCGCTCCGCGATTCGATGATTGGCTCATGAGTCGCTCCCCGCTTCGATAAGCAAGTGGCCGGACGGGTCTGTCCACGCAGTCGCACCGGGGGGCACGACGATCGTTGACCAGTCGTCTTCAATAATCGTGGGGCCTTTGATTTTCCAGTTCACGGGCAGGGCGCCACGTTCAAACCGCGTCGTCGAGACAGGACCGTTGGCATCAAAACAGCATTCATCGACAGATACCGGTTTTGTGCTTTCCTCTCGAGCTGTCTCATTCAGATCAGTAATATCGTTTTGCGAGGGCGCGGTAACGGTTATGCGCAAAGCTTCGAGCTGCCATGGTTCTCCAGTGGCGAAACCATAAAGTTTCTCGTGCTGCATCACGAAATCCTGGCCTAATCTTGCCGGATCACATGGCATATCAAAGGGAACTTCTACTGTATCACTCTGTCCGGTATAGCGGATCAGGGCGACGAACCGGGCATTGATGCTGTCAACTTCATGGCTGGCGGCATCAACGAGGGCGATCAAACGTTTCGTCATGGACTGGCACTGTGCGTTCAGGCGGTCACTATCCCAATCTGTGCTCGGCATGCGAACAGTATGCTGCTCGGCGTAACTGAGCCCCGCCGTCAGGCAACCGAGAGCAGAAAACACGCTGGAGAATTTTGGAACCACTACTCTGGCGATCCCAAACTCCCGGGCCAGCGCCACGGCGTGCATGGGGCCGGCGCCACCAAATGCAATAAGCGCGCAAGAACGCGCGTCCACCCCGC
>JAJFIE010000368.1 GCA_021775275.1 Rhodospirillales bacterium
CCAATGGATTGTCGAGATGCGGTGTCCGTGTCGTGTACTTTTCATCCAGCGGCTCATGCACAACGTATTGACAGTCTGCAACGAGATCCTGTGCATCGCTAAACCCCTTCACCCTAACGGGCTCTTGGGTGAACCTGTCCAAATATTGTGGGTAAAACTTGGCAAGCGGTTGTTCAAAAAGCGCGATAGCGGAACGAAAGTATTCCTCGCTGGTGTGGTATTCAAAAAATTCCTGCCAGATATTGGAAACTTTCTGCCTCTCAAAAACAAGACCCGCCACATAACGGTAGTTTTCGCCACTCCCGCTCGTCCCACCAACATTATGTTCGCCAGTATTTTTGACGAGTTCGATGGGCAGAGTTTCTTCGAGTTCCCGGTAGATTTTTTCGGGTAGCGCCTCTTCCGTCCAGGCATAGGGATAAGGACTATGATAAACATGGGTGATGTTCTGTATAACGCTAATGTCCGGATGTTTTTTCGTTGTTTTTTTTTGATTCCCGCTAGCGTTAAATTCTGATTGCGGATCAGGCTGCGCCATCCGGTCAGCGTCAAATGATTTCCCCGCCGCCTTACGGTCATCACCTTTCAGGTGATCCATATAGTCTCCAAGGACCGTATTGATAAAGGGATGTTCCTGACCACTCGCTTTTCCCGAAATATTCCGGTTCACAACATTTCGGGTATTTTCATAATGAACCCGGTGAATATCCCAGACATAGCTGTCGTGCCATTCGGGCAACAGGAATACTTCGCCATTCAAATATTCGGATGTCATCTGCTCAAGGAAAGTCCCATGAACGGGATGGCGGCGGTTAAACACAAGAAATCCGCATTCGCTGTAGGCGTCGTCCCTCCCGAGATAACTTAAGTGCCCGTCACCGGGATCTGTCTCGGCGAAAAAATGGTCATCAATTTGTGCAAATGTGAACGTATCGCCGTCGATCCAGAATAGATGATCACAGTCAAACTGGCGAGAAACGCCAAAAATCGTAAACACCTTGTGTGAGAACCTTATGGCGTCAAATCGATAGTCGTAATAGGCGGGTAGAGGAGACGGCTTCACCGGAAGTCCGTCCGGAGTCATGCAGGTATCATACATATCGTTGAACGGAGGCTCCTGGTTCTCCAGGAGTTGCCGGGCATCTGAAAATGCGAAGGCATTCATGAACCCGCGCGCCTGTGAAAACCTGCCGAATTTTTCCTTGAAACGGTCTCCCTCCGGGACCAGCGTTCCATAGTCATGGAATATCACCCGATCATCCGTGGGAATATCAAGGGGGTCTTCGGAAACGACGATCAGCTTCATGTCAGAAGGCCAGTATTTCCGAAAAGTATCAATCATTCGCCGACCATATTGCGTGTAGCCATCCTGGTTAAAGGTCGTAACGGCAATTCGGGTCACATTTTCAACCATATCGTCTTCTCTCACGCTGTCTTTTCGATCACTGCCCGCGATTGGCCAGATATTGTTTCAGATCACCTGCCGCCCTGTCGATGATGACAGGCCAGTCTTCACCTTCCTTCAAGCGCAGAAGGCGGACAGTTTTGTACCACAGGGAATCTTCACGTTCGGTAAACCAGTGCCACATTGTCGGTCGCCCTACGAGCATCCAGGTCTCGGTTCCGCACCCGGCGGCGAAATGGATCGTGGCGTTGGAAATGGATATAACCAGATCAACTGCGGCGGTTTGGGCGCAACATTGCTCCAGGCTGTTCAGCGCCGAAACTGAGTCGTCGATGTGAATATCAACGCCAAACTCTTTCTTGACCCAATTGACATCGTCTTCAACTTCGCCGTATTGCAGACTTACAAACGTGCAGCCCGGGGTTTTCAGGATTGGCTCCCACAAACCAAGGTGGATGTTCTTTTTATCGGCGTAACTCGGGCTTTGAGATTTCCACGCAATGCCGATAACAGGTCCATCTCCCAATTTTTGGTAGGAGTCCCGGTATTGTTTCGTCAACTCAGGGTCCGGCGTCAGAAACTTGCCCTGTGGTTTGAAATCATCGACGGAGCGCCGGAAAAACCGCCCGAGCGAACCGGCTGAAATATGGTAGTCCTCGTCCGGATCACGGGCTGCCATGTCCGGCGGGATGCTCAGTTCGAGAATTGTCATTTCAGGGAATGATCGCCTGAACAGGGGAACAAGGCGAGGTTCGACCTCGTAGATAACCCTGGCTCCCTGGGCCAGGACATCCTGAATCATCAAGCCATACAGTATATGATCACCGATAGCCTGCTCGCCGTAAATATGAATGGTTTTGCCATCTAACGGCTGACCTTCCCAAATTGGTGTCGGCGATGCCACATAGGGCCGCCTGCTGCCGGAGATGAAACCGTATTCATATTCATCCCAACCAGTAGAGAATTCTTCCAGAGCCAGCAGCGCGAAGGCCAGATTTGTGTGCGGCTCATCCGCTTCCGGAGCCAGGTCACGTGCGCGGTAATAGGCTTCAATTCCCTCACGCAAGGCGCCCTTGTGGCAAAGCGCCAACCCCAGATTCGAATGGCCGGAATAGTTATCGGGCGCGAGCTCTATCCCTTTTCTGGCGAGATCTTCTGCTTCATCGTACCGGCCGATATCTGTAAAGACGTGGCTCAGATTAATGTAGGCGTCGGCATAGTCCGGTCTTAACGTGATCGCAGTTTGATAAGCGCTTACAGCTTCATCGTAACGTTCCAGATCAGCAAGGGCGCCTGCATAGTTGTAGTGCGCCTCCGGTACGTTCGGCGACAGCCGGACACTATGTTCGCCGGCGTCCAGCGCCTCGTCCTTGAGTCCGAGTTCCTGAAGCGTCCCGCATTGATTGATCCAGGCTTCACTGAAATCCGGCTTGATACTCAACGCTTTTTCCAAAGCACTTCTGGCGTCTTCCCATCTTCCTCTATGCTTGAAAGTAAGCGCGAGGGTATTCCAGGCAGCCGCATAGTCGGGGCGCAGGATCAACGCCGAATGGGCGGCGCGCTCGGCCCCTTCAAGGTCACCGGCATAGAGAAGCGCAAGCGAGAGATTATAGGCATAGTCCGGGAAATTTCGATCCAGCGATAGCGCAGCGGTGAAATATTCTGCGGCAATATCAAATTGCTGCGCCGACAATGCGACCACACCCATCAGATTATGGGCAACAGCATGATCCGGAGAGGCACCCAGGACACGGCGAAACAAAACCTCAGCTGCCGATAACTCACCCCGCTCCAATGCTTCAGTTCCCTGCCGCACGAGAACGTCAATATTTACGGATTTACCACCACTCGCGCCCTGCGGTCGATCCTTAACACGGCTTTTGGCAGAGGGCTTTTTCCGTTTTTGCTTGTTTTGTTTTTTCATGGGGAAACGACTGCGTTGAAATCAGAAAATCGAAAATATAAAATATCTTCTCCAATATTAATATCGAATGAAGAGGATCGTAACACGGAACATCAGTTCTTGGATGGAAGCCGATCAGGATTTCCGCTGACGCCGGGTGTCTGGACAACACCCCTTGTGAAACATGTTGCCTCAATAATAATTATTCAGGAGATTGTTCCGAAGCCTTCACCATTAATTATAGAAAATCCCAGAGTATATCGGAATACATTGGGGTATAACTTGCACATGATTCGTGATGATCAGGCCAGTATTGTGTTACGCGCAGCCGTCAATGGCGTGATTTCGGCATTTAACACCGGCGACCATGAATTTGTTCGCAAAGCCGGGCAGGCAATCTGTCATATTTATTTTGCTGAAGAAGTCGGGCACCGCGAAGATATCGATATTTTAGACGCGCTGTTGAACGTGTTCCGCGCCTGTAACCTGGAACACGAAGTTCAACTTGTCACGGATGTGATCAACTCTCTGCCGCCACCATTTGTTCTCCCCGCGGGCGATACTCATTTTTTGCCTTACGTCGATACCGGAAGTTATCAGAGCGCCCAGCGTGACGCTGCTTACAGACATATCCAAAAGTGGAATTTGGCGCTGGATGTCGGGGCCCATGTGGGGTTCTGGACAAATAGCCTTGCCAGACATTTTGACATGGTAGAGTCATTCGAGCCGAATCCCGAAACGTTCGAATGTCTGATGCAGAACAAACTTGATAACGTCACTGCGCATAATTTTGGTTTGGGTGATACTGATGAAATTACGTTCTTATCGTACCCAGATGGTGACGGTGCCCATGAGCGAGACAACAGTGGCGCATGGATGATCGAGGGTGGCAAGAGCGAGGGAGCCCTGGAGATTGAGACGCGGCGGATGGATTCACTCGGCCTCAAACCGGATTTTATCAAAATTGATGTGCAGGGATATGAGTTGCTTGTCTTGAAGGGTGGGTATGAGACGATTAAAGAATGTCGCCCGATCATCCTGATTGAATTGGTTATGAATGGAGTTATCCAACAAGAGGCGATTGATTTCATTGAAAATGAACTGGGCATGATCCGTAAAGAAGTCGTGACCAAGGATTACGTTTATGGTTGGGAGTGAGCAGCGGTCAGGCGAATTAATCCCGCCAGTTATTAAGACCAGCAAGGAAGCAGACAAAAATCATGGCATTTAATTTTATAATGCAAACGGCGACATCCCACATCACCAAACACCTGGGGCCAGACCCGACGGTAATTGAATGGGGGAACCAGCGCTTCCGTTATCATCCTGATATCATCGATGCCTGTTATGTAATTGTCGAACGTCCCATCCGCAAACCGGTGGAATACGTGTGGGAATTTTTTGAT
>JAJFIE010000369.1 GCA_021775275.1 Rhodospirillales bacterium
ATGGGCTGCGGTGGTCGGGGTTCATTCCATCCGCTTGGTGACGGCGGCCTATCATATGCAACGCAGCATGCTGGAATTTGGCGACGTCATGCCGGGAATTGATCTGCATCCCTATCCGGTATTTCCTGAACACGTGAAAAGGGACTGGTGGCTGTGGCCTGGAACCGCCGGGCTGGTTATCAAGGAGTACAACAAGTTCCTGTTCGCCTGGAGCCGCATGGGTATCGCCAACCTGTTCGGCAGGCCGAACCGATGAATGCTGTTCGCTCCCTGTTTTATGATGCCCTGCAAACTGTCATCACGGTCGGGTTTCTGATTGTTTTCTCGTTCCTGCTCATCTTGCCGCCATCGTTCATGCAGCGGGCCATTCATATGTGGGCGCACACCATGTGGTTTCTTTCGGTCCATGTGCTGGGCATGAAGGTGCGGGTCATCGGAACCGAGAATATCCCCGATGGTCCGGCGTTGATCGCATCGAAACATCAGTCCGCTTGGGATACGGCGGTGTTTTTCATTTTTTTCCCCCGCGCGGTGTATGTGTTGAAGGAAGAACTGCTGGCGCTGCCGCTGTGGGGCAGGTATGCGCAAAAATACGGGGCCGTTGCGGTCAACCGCTCAGGGGGCGCTGCGGCGTTGAAAAAAATGCTGTCGGATACCAAAACACATCTGACGGAAGGCCGTCCTGTGATTATCTTTCCGGAAGGTACACGGGTGCCGCCCGGCGAGCACCGTCACTTTCATCCCGGCGTGGCCGCCATCTACAAAACTGCCAACGTTCCCACGGTGCCTGTTGCGCTGAATTCCGGATTGTTCTGGGGGCGCCGCAGTATCGGCATGAAGCGACCCGGCGCCATTACGCTGGAATTTCTGCCGCCCATCAATCCGGGCCTTGAGCGCAATGTGTTCATGGATCAGCTACAGACGAGCATCAATACGGCGACCGACCGGCTCGAAGCGGAAGCCCTGGTCGAGTTTCCCCATTTGAAGAAATCGTAAAGGCCGAAATCCGCCCTGTGGATAACATTGTGTGCAAGTTTATGCTGATGCGGTCCGGACCTTCCCTGTGAATAGTGGGTAAAACTCTTCCAAACGGGGCGGGTAAAGGCTTGAAGTAATTCTGTTTCCGGGAAAACGTTGTGGAAACATAACGAGAACATAATCTTGACCCTGCGCGTAACCCGGCGTACTCTAACGCCCTGATTTTAATTTTAAAACAGTATCATACTGTTCGGTTTTCGCGAGATACACGCGGCATACAGGCGCATGGGAGCATCGTGAGACGCCCCCGGAATACACAGGGCCGTCTGCCGCAAGGTGTTTTGCTCCGGAAAACCGGAACAGATATGCAATTTAGATAGACGGGGACATTCATGGCGCAGGTCGCACCGATTTCACAGCAAATATGGGACATGAAATACCGCCTGAAACGGGTGGATGGTCATCCTGTGGACAAGAATATTGACGACACGTGGCGGCGTGTGGCCCGGGCCTTGAGTCAACCGGAGTCCGATAAGGCATTGTGGGAGAACAAATTTTTTGAACTGATGCAGGATTTCAAGTTCCTGCCCGCCGGTAGAATCATTTCCGGCGCTGGTTCGGAGCGCCGGGTCACCTTGTTTAATTGTTTCGTCATGGGCGATATCCCCGATGACATGGCCGGTATTTTCGATGGATTGAAAGAGGCCGCGCTGACCATGCAGCAGGGCGGCGGCATCGGCTACGATTTTTCCACGTTGCGCCCCAGGGGCGCTCTGGTGGAGGGGGTTGGCGCGGACGCGTCGGGACCGCTGTCGTTCATGGATGTGTGGGACGCCATGTGCCGGACTATCATGAGTGCGGGTTCCCGGCGGGGCGCGATGATGGCGGTGATGCGCTGTGATCATCCTGATGTGGAAGCCTTCATTGAAGCCAAGCGCGAACCGGGGCGACTCCGCATGTTCAATCTCTCGGTGCTGGTCACCGACGCGTTCATGCAGGCGGTCAAGGAAGACGGCGACTGGGACCTGAATTTTGATGGCACGGTCTATAAGACGGTCAAGGCGCGGACGCTGTGGGACACCATCATGCGCTCCACCTATGCCTATGCGGAGCCGGGCGTCATCTTCATCGACCGTATCAACCGGGCCAACAATCTGGGCTACTGCGAAACCATTCACGGCACCAATCCCTGCGGGGAGCAACCCCTGCCGCCCTATGGCGCGTGTCTGCTGGGCTCCATCAATCTGGCCAAGTTTGTGGAAAACCCGTTTGCGGAAGACGCGGGTATTTCCATGGAGGCGCTGTCGGATGCGGTGGCGACGGCTGTCCGTCTCATGGATAATGTGGTTGATGCGTCACAGTTTCCGCTGGAGCAACAGGAACACGAAGCCAGGGCCAAGCGGCGGATCGGGCTCGGCATCACCGGGCTTGCCGATGCGCTGATCATGTGTGGCGCGCGCTACGGCGGCGCGCAGGCGGTGCGACTGACCGAGGCATGGCTGGCCGCCATCCAGCGCGCGGCCTATATGGCGTCTGTTGATCTGGCCAGGGAAAAAGGCGCGTTCCCGCTGTTCGATGCGGATCAATACGTCAATAACGGCCACGTCGCGACACTGGATATGGATATCCGCGACGCCATCGCCGAGCACGGCATCCGCAATGCGCTGCTCACATCCGTCGCGCCCACCGGCACCATTTCGCTGTTCGCCGACAATGTTTCGTCGGGCCTGGAGCCGGTGTTCAGCTTCAAGTACACCCGCAATGTGCTGATGCCCGATGGTGAACGCCGTTCGGAAGACGTGTCCGATTACGCCTACCGTCTGTACCGCCGTCTCAAGGGCGACGATGCGCCCCTTACCGATGCCTTCGTCGATGCCCAGGTGCTGTCGCCCAATGATCACCTGGTCATGCAGGCCACCGTGCAGAAGTTCATCGACAGCTCCATTTCCAAGACCATCAATGTACCCGAAAGCATCTCGTTCAAGGATTTCAGGGACATCTACATGCAGGCCTACGATCTGGGCTGCAAGGGCTGCACCACCTACCGGCCCAACGATGTCACCGGGGCGGTGCTGGAAACCACATCGGATGCCAAAAAACGCGAACTGGCGGAGCCCGAGTTGCCGCTGGCGGAAGCCAGCGTGACGACGCTTCCCGTGGACGAGGGCGATTCCGGCGCCGTGGTCTACATGACCCAACCCCTGGACCGGCCCGAGGCGCTGCCCGGCGCAACCTACAAGGTCAACTGGCCGGAAAGCGATCACGCCATCTACATCA
>JAJFIE010000370.1 GCA_021775275.1 Rhodospirillales bacterium
GTTGAATCTACAGAGAACATTTCACCTAATCCTCCGCATATTCCTGCAATCATCTTATCATGCCGCGATCTATAAAGTTTTCTAATTTTTTCAGCCATCTTATACACCCCCGTATTAGATTAGTATATAAATTATACCGAATATAAATGTTAATAGCCCTAAAATTAACTTTTCAGAATTAAGAAACGGTTAATCCATAGTTTCTACAATTTTTAATTGGTTATAGTAATTTTCAGATAATAGATCTTCTGCGGCTAAAAGATGGTCTAGGTATAATCGTCTGGGCTTTAGATCTTCCCGAGTCTTATGAGGATGGGCAATATAAGTCTTTATTTCTGCATACTCTTTACCTCCAGATGGAATGCTTAGAGTTACCCTGTCATATTCATGGGGGTAATGTTCATATTTATCTAAATTCAGGATTCCCCCTACAGTAATTTTATATAATATGCCCTCAACTAGGCCATTTTTATCTGGGATAATATTTGCAGCTCCCGCGTTTGGAATAGAGACTATTTTATTGAATTTCAGAGTGTAACCCGGAAGCACTAAGTGCTGTCTTGAATAGAATATAACTCCTCTATCTCTCATCCTCTCAGGATTCATATTTGAGCCGTATGCAAAATAGAGGACTAGTCCTCGTTCATCTATCTCTTTCTTCTTCATGGGTATTTACTATTCGAAAGTCTGGATTTTATAGAGTCCGTGATAAATACCATTTTTAGCCATAAGCTCTTGATGGGTACCAAGCTCAGCCAATTCTCCTTCATCAAACACAGCAATTGAATCAAAACCGCTTATTGAAGGAACCCTGCTTGAGATAGCTAGTAGCGTAGTACCTTTCATTTCTCGCCTTAAATTTCTCAAGACAAGGCTCTCAGTCTTAAGATCTAAAGAGGAAAAAACATCATCTAGAATCAGCACTTTGGGCTTTAACAATATTGCTCTTGCAAGTGCTAGCCTCTGCCTCTGACCACCTGAAAGACTTAACCCTCTCTCACCGACTCTTGCATCAAATCCACCTGGGAACTGCATGATTTCATCATATATCTCTGTAGTTTTGGCAGCGTTTTCGATTTGTTCTTCGGAGATCTCAGGATTCATAAAAGAGATGTTGTCTTTAATAGTTCCGCTGAAAACAGTTGTTTCCTGAGGGACATAAATGATTCCGTGTCTTAGACTATCCCTCTTAATCTTTTTTATATCCAGGCCGTCAATAAAAATCGACCCATCAGGAGGGTCTTCAATTCTAGTTAGGAGATGAAACAAAGTGCTCTTCCCTGAACCTGTCGCACCAGTAATTCCCATTGCTTGCCCTATAGGTATTTTCAACGAAACACCGCTAAGAGCCTTCTTATCGTTGTATGAAAAACTTAGATCTCGAAACTCAATATTCCCCTCTATGTCAACATCTATCGCATCGGGTTCTGAAAATGATTTTGGCTTATTCGCTAGAACTGCATTAATTCTGTTTAGAGAAGCGTTTCCACGTTTAATAATGTCTACCGCCCATCCCATCGCCATCATGGGCCATGTGAGCATAGTTAAATAAACCAGAATAGCGGCGAAATTTCCCAATGTAATATCCAGAGTGATTGTGTCAATACCGCCTAACCATAGAAAAATTGCTGTTGCTGAAGCCGCAGCAAAGGTGATAATAGGCTGATAAACTCCCCAGATCTTAATTAGACTCAGGTTTTTATCCAAGTAGTTATTACTTGACTCTGCGAAATCTTTTAACTCCTGATCCTGCCTTACAAAAGCTTTTACAACCTTGATTCCCGATATTGATTCCCTAGCGCTCTCGGTAAGTCCCGAAAACGAATCCTGCACCTTTTGAAACCTCTGCTCAATCATTTTACCGAACATATAAATCACGACAGCTAGTATGGGGAATGGAATAAAAGCATATAGAGTTAACTCTGGTGAGATATACAACATTGCTGCAAATATAAAGACTAAGAGAAATATTCCGTCATAGGCAACCAGAACTCCAAGACCGCATGCGAATTTGAGGGTCTCAACATCGTTGACTGTGTGGGCCATAAGATCCCCAACCATTTTCTCTGAAAAGAAGTCAAAGTTGAGGCTTTGAAGATGAGCAAAGAAATCGTTTCTAAGCGATTGCTCTATTTTTCGAGCAGCCCCCATTATGAAATATCGCCAAAAAAACCTGAATACCGACATGGTAATCGCTATGATCAACATATAAAGACCATATTTAGATATGTCTCTTATTGTTGCATCTTCTAAAGTTAGAGCATCAATTACTCTTTCAATAATCAGTGGAATAGAAAGCTGGCAGATATTTACTAACGATAGAGCTATTAAACCAGCTAAAAAAGAATATTTATATTTAAGTAGTAGAGAAAAGAGAGTTTTCTTTTTATTCATTAATCAGGCATGAAAAATTCGTAGAATTATGGCGCTATTTTTACTCTATTCGGGAAAATCTTAGTATACCTGAATAACGATCTCCGAACTTATTACAAAAAATCCCACCTAGCTACAAACTAGATGGGATTATAAACATTATAAATTTCTACATATATTTGCTTATACAATCTAAAACTAAAAGTTACGGTTTGATATTAACCGGTCTATCGTAGACCCTAACTACCTCTCCGTCAGGAGCATAGTCGGCAGCAAACCAACCTTGAGTTGTTTCATTCTCGCCTATTCTATATGCAACATTAATTTTCTTCACATTGCCCTCGGTTGATAATACTTCTCTAACAATAATAGTACCGATTGGAAACTCAAGAGCGCCTTTTTCAATAGCTTCAGAAGCAATCGGATTTACATAGATAGTTGCCTTGTTGGGCCAGTTTTTCCACTTTAGTTTATAGTCCTCAGTCTGAATTAGATTCCAAACTTCGGGCGCTAGTTTATCGGGCATAGATGCATCAAATTGCTGCTTGGACTCTTCATGCATCTCTTCAGATTTCTCAACAACTT
>JAJFIE010000038.1 GCA_021775275.1 Rhodospirillales bacterium
GCATCGCCGTCCACATCAATCTCAAGAATCTTTGTATTGGCATTGGCCCCATCGATGAGACGGGCTTCTGCGGCGCCGCTAATGCCATTAAATGTCGCTGTGGCAATAAAGTTGAAAGACGCGGCTGGGCCAAGGGCTCCACTAATATCGATGCTATCCGCAGCATTCGAATCGAAGTCGGTAATCGTGTCCCTGTTGGTTGAATCAGAATCCGTGGCCGACAGATAGAAGAAGGTATCGCTGCCCGCACCGCCGGTCAGTATATCGGCGCCGCCGCGGCCGGTGATGTTGTCGGCGCCATCGCCACCGATCAGCGTGTCGTCGCCGAGGGTTTCGCCGAGAATGGTATCGGCCTGGTCGGAACCAATGACGACTTCGAAGTTACGCAGCAGGTCCTGGTTGGCGCCCTGATCGACCGTACCGATTGTTCCCGCGAGCAGCCCGTCGAGATCGATGGTCAGCCCGGTGCCGGTGATCAGTTCGAAGGAAATCACGTCCGCCGTGCCATCAACGGTGCCAGCGTCACCGTCGTGGTCGTCGCTGCCGCTGACGATTCCGGCGATCAGAACATCGTTGCCGTCGCGACCCGTCATGTTGCCGCCATCGACATCGCCGAAAATAATGTCGTCAAAAGCGCTACCCGTGACCGCCTGGCCAAGCGCCACAGTGTCGTTTCCACCGGTAACCACACCTGCCGTCGCGGCGGATTCATTAAAGCTGCCGCCGATCCGGTATTCGGTCTCGATACCATCACCATCGAAGTCGAACTCGACGGTCACCGGCGCGGGGGAAGTCGCATCGGCATGGCCCTGAACGGTGAGCGAGTGAGCCGTGGAATCGGACTCGCGGAACAGGTCGACCCTCGCGTCGCCGTCGGCCTCGATAACGAATCCCTCGACCTCGAGTTCGGGGGCCAGGAACACCAGTCCGGCACCCCCGCCGGTCAGCGTGAGGTTGCTGCCGTCGGCGGTGCGCGCGACGATGATATCGTTGCCTTCCTCGATCACGTAGACGTTGAGTTTATCCGGACTTCCGGCACCGCCGCCGCCGCCGCCGTAGAGCGTATCGTCGCCGCCGCCGCCGATCAGCAGGTTGTTGTTCGCCCCGCCGCGAATGACATCGTTGCCGATGCCGCCGACGATCAACCGCGACAGTCCGCTCGCGCTCTGATCCAGGGCGACCGTATCGACCGAGAACCGGTCGGTGACGTCGAGCACGCCGTTCTCGTTGAAGTCGAATTGCGCGAACTCAAGATCGCTGGTCGCGTGGCCCGAGATCGTCGTCGTGTGGACGCTGAAGGTCTGTGCGTCCTCGATCTCGAACACCAGGTCCGTGCCGTCGAAACTGACCGTCTCGAGGAAGAAGTCGGGGCTGATGATCAACTCGTCACTAGTACCCGCGTCCACCGAAATCACATCCGTTCCGGTGGTCGCGACGAAGATATCGTTGCCCGTGGTGCCGGTCAGCGTCGGATCGTCGCCCAATGTGCCGACGATGTTGCCGGAAACCGTGGTAAATCCAGTCAGGTTGATACCATCCTGAATGCGGAGCACCGTCGCGCCCGAGATATACTCGGTCAGGCCGGCGCCGCTGCCCACCAGATACCAGGTATCGTTACTGATCAGGTTGTCGGACGCATCGCCGGTGACGGTGAGCACATTGTTAGCATCGGTCATTGCCGCGACATCGGCGGCGTTCAGCGTCACCGTGGAGGCGCCGAACCCGACTTCGAGGTCGAGGTTTTCAATGTTCTGAACGGTCGTATTGTTCCGCAGATCAAGGGTCAGCGGATCCTCGTTGAAATGCAGGGTATCGTTGCCCAGACCGCCGTCCATGAGGGTGTCGGCGGAGTCGAATACCAGCACGTCGTCACCGTCGCCGCCGGAAAGCGTATCCACACCCGTGCCGCCATCCAGATAGTCGTTGCCGCCGTTGGCGTTCAGGGTTTCCGCACCGGTTGTGCCAATCAGGATATCGTTGCCCGTATTGCCAGTAACGATCTGACCACCGACAGAACTGACCAACAGGGTATCGATACCAACCGCCGCGCCCAGCGTCGTCGTGTTGATGGCATAGGTCTCGAGCGTGCCGTTTTCATCGAAGTCCATGTCTACGAAGTCCAGGGGACCCGCCGCATGGTTCAGAACCGTCGTCATGTAGAGGCCGATATCATCGGCAATGGTGAACACCAGATCCGTAGCATCAAATGACACATCTTCGATGAAGAACTGGGTGCCGATCTCGAGCGTGTCGGTGCCGCCGGCATTGGTCGTCAGATCGATGGTGTCACCGGCACCCGTCAGTGTCGTCGATGCGATGAATAAATCATTGCCCACCGTGCCAGCCAAGGCATCGTCAACAGCCGTGCCAATGATCACATTTACCGCAGCATCCGTCATCCCGCTGACATCGATGCCATCCTGAACCTGTAGAATGGCCGTGCCCGAGGTGTAGGTCGTGAACCCGCCAGCCGACGCGCCAGCCGCCCAGGCGTCGTCACTGACGAGGCTGTCCGCCTCGTCGCCCGTAATGGTCAGCGTGCTGACTTCCGCCATGGCCAGGACATCGGCTTCATTCAGCGTCAGCACCGTACCGGCGGCGATCATATCAACTGTCGTCGCCGCCGTCGCCGGGCTGAAGGTTTCATCCAGTATGGCCTCACTGACGGTGATCGAGGTGCCGCTGTTCGTGGCGACCGTATAGGTTCCATCGTTTGATACCGTGCCGGTGATGGTGAACTGCTGACCGATTTCAAGATCACTGAACAGGTTGCCGACAGACGGTGTTTTGGCGCCGTCCGCGCTGGTGATGGTGATGGTGCTGGTCGTCCCGGCAAACTCAAGATCGTGGCCCGTGCCCGTCTGGAAGCCCGTCGCCGCAACCGTCAGACCAACGCCATTGGTGTCCGCGCCGGTCGTTCCGGGAAGCGTCGCCGCGGCAAACGTCAGCGTCGTGCCGTCCGTCGACAGCACCGTGTAGGCGCCGTCATTGCCGTTCACGTCGCCCGTGATGGTAATCACGTCACCCGCCGCGACGGAGATTTCTCCGACAAATGCGTCTGTAATCGCCGCTCCGGTGATGTCCTGGATCTGTATGGTGTCGTTGGTCGTATCGAAGAACGTCTGCGTGCCGACCAGGAACTGGAAGCCGTCATGCAAATCAATGGTTTCCATGTTGCTGATCGTCGGCGGCGTCGCCGAGGACCGAAGGTCAACCGAGACCGGATCATCCTCGATAAGCAGTGTATCGTTGCCGATACCACCGTTAATGCTCGTATCCGCCCCGTCAAACTCAATAACATCATCGCCAGCGTCACCGGCAATGGTATCCGCGCCAAGGCCGCCATCAAGGAAGTCGTTGCCCGCGCCGCCGCTCAAGGAGTCAATGCCGCCATTGCCCAGTAGAATGTCATCCAGCGTGTCGCCAACCAGCGTGTCAGCCGTCGACCCACCGGCTATCGCCCATGCATCGCCGTCCGGTTGCAACGACACATCCAGCGTCGTCGTCGGGTTGGCGACCTTATAGGTCTCAAGCACGCCGTCTTCGTTGAAGTCAAACTTCACAAACGACAGCGGATTGGCCGCGTGGTTCAGCACTGTCGTCGTATACAACGTCGAGACACCCGAGAAGTCCTCAACGGTGAACACAAGGTTCGTGCCATCAAACTCGGCGCCGTCAACAAAGAAATTAGTGCCGAACTCAAGCGTATCCGTGCCGCCCAGTGACAGATCAATCTCGTCGTTGCCCGTGGTCGCGATGAACAGATCGTCGCCCGCCGTGCCGACAAGCGCCGTACCGTTGGCGACGCTGTCATCGCCAGGCGTGCCCGTGATGACGCTACTACCTACATTCACCGTGACTGTCGCCGCAGTGCTGACGCCACCGGCGCCATCATCAATGGTGACACTGATCGTCCGTGCGCCGGTTGTCGCCGTCAATGTATCCAAATTCTCGTAAGTCAGCGCCCGCAGGATATCGCTGACATCGGCAAGTGTCGGCTTGCCCGCTGTCGAGCTGAAGTTAATGACCAGATCAGCGCCTGCGCCAATGTCATTCACCAGCGTGCCGACGATACCCGATGCGGTTGTGCTGACCGTCGCACCGGCCAGTGCACTGCTGACCGTCACCGTGCCGCTGCCCAGGCTCAACTGATCTTCGACCGCAGCCAACCCAACGGTGACGGACGCCGTCAGCGATCCGCCGAAGAAATTCGCGTTATCAGTGTCGGTTACACCCGCCGCCAATGTCGCGTCGTCGATGAATTGCGCTCCGCTGCCTTCGATATAGGCCAGCACGTCTCCGGATAGACCGGTGATCACCGGCGCGTCATTCACCGTCGCGATGGTGACGTTAGCAGTAAAGGCTGTGGAACTCGTCGTACCATCGTTTACTGTAAATGTAATGGTACGATCAGTGACATCCGGATTCGCGGAATTGATGTTGTCGTAAGCTACGGTTCTTAAAGCCGTCTGGTAGTCGGTCAGGGAGGCTGTCCCCGTTAACTCTAGTATGCCGGTGGCATTGGTGTAGGTCCCGGTGATACCCAGCTGATTGGTGAAAACCAACACGTCTTCGGCTGTAACAAACCCGGTAGAGATTGATACTGTCGCCCCCGTAAGGGTCGTACTGTCTGCATCCTCAATGGTAATCCCGGCATCAATAGCCACCGCACCGGCATCCTCGACAAAACTGGCTGCTTTGACGGTATCAAAGATTGTGAATTTAACATCACTCTGGCCAAAGGTTGGTGGGTGGCTCCAGGAGATAGTAAATTTGCCACCCGCCAGAGCGGTTACCGCTGGCTGTGTTTGGCTATCCGATGTCGTCGTGTTGACAACAAAATCATCATTAATTGGCTGGCCCAGAGAATTGAACACCCGAGCCGTTATGCCATTCGACGCACCATCAGAACCTGTGACGGTAACAACAAAGCCACCGGTGTCCAGGGCGGCAATCGATGGTTCCTGACCACCGTTCGCCATGATCGTAAATTCATCGGCACCCAGAGTCAGGCCATCCCGGAGAACCATATTGCCACTGGCGTCAAACCTCTGAGCTAGGGACCCGGTGTTGAAGGTCCGCCATACCACCAGGAATCCGCCATCGGCAAGTGTTGTCACCGCAGGTTGCTCCTGGGTGTTCGCTGTTACCGTATTAACCGCAAACTGAGCCGCACCGGCGGTTGTTCCATCAACAGAAACCAGATTGCCGCTGGCATCAAGACGCTGGGCGACGATATTGCTGGAGCTCACGCCGTCACGCCAGACAACCAGATAACCGCCATCGGAAAGGGCTGTAACCTGTGCCTCACCCTGCAACCCGGTTTCCCCGGTGTTGACCTGGAATTCACTTCCTGCCACTGCCTCACCCGTTGTTCCGTCGAGAGTGAAGCGTTGGGCTGCAATGGCGCCGTCTGTGTCGGTACCGATTGACGCTGTTTCCCAGGTAACGACAAAACTACCATCCACCTGTACGGCGACGGACGGAACACTCTCGATGTCGCCGGTATTCGATTTTACGGTGAAGTTGGATCCGACCAATGCGCCGGTGGCGTCTACGATCTGGCCGGATATTCCCGAGGTAAGTACAGCATTTGTACCGGCGTCAAATGTACGCAGTCCATCCCATACGACGACGAAACCACCACCCGGCAAGGCCTCGATATCCGGCGTCCCGAAGGATTCATTATTCGAATCCGAATTTGTGGTCAGATTGATCACACTGCCGACCAAGGTGCCGTCGGGGGCGTAGCGCTGGGCCGAGATGAAGTCGTCAGCTGTACTGCCGCGGTCTTCATTCCAAACGACCACAAAATCGCCGTTCGCCAGGGTTGTAATACTTGAATCGTTCTGGAATTCAAAGCTATCGATGGGTGCAGTAAACTCGGTGCCAGTGATAACCTCGCCCAGCACCGTATCGGTCGCAAGCAGGGGGGCGCCTGCGGTTCCGCCAACGGTCAGCGTAAACGTGTCCGTCACTGAGAGTCCACCGCTGTCCGTCGCGGTCACCTTGACATCGAAGAAGCCCTGATCGGCAGCAGTGGGCGTGCCTGAGAACACCCCCGTTACGCCATCGAAACTCATCCAGACCGGCAGTGGTGAATTGTCGGGTAGCGTCGCCGTGTAGCTGAGCACCTCACCTGCATCCACATCGGCAAAGGCATTCGCTGGCACAGCGAAATTGAAGGCTACATCCAGGGCTGCCCCTTGATCGACGATGGCATTTGCAAGGGTCGGGGCATCGTTGACCGAAGAGACATTCACCGGTGTATTGAAGATTGCGCTGGAACCACCATCGGCATCCGTGACCTGGAAACTAACCGTCCTCGTCGCAGTGCTGGGATCGCCGGTATTCGTATTTGCGTAAGTTACCGCTCGAAGCGCCGTAATGTAATTGGCGATCGTATCGGTTCCTGTGATGGTCAATACACCTGTCGCCTCGTCAAATACTCCGCTGATAGGCGCCGTTGCCGTCAACGCCAAGATATCTTCAGTTCCCACGAAGCCACTGGTAATTGTGACGGTGGCGCCCGTAATCGTCGCACTATCATCAACGAGGGAAATCCCCGGATCAACCGCGACCGGAGCTCCGTCCTCGACAAATTGGGCAGAGCCGGCAACATCTATCACTTTCGCCATGATATCGTTGTCTGAAACCTGATCGAGGGAATCTCTCGAATCCCAGGCAACGACAAAACCGCCACCGGACAGGGCGGCAACCGTCGGATTTACGGTAAGCTCCGCACTGGCATCGCTGACCAGCACGTCTGCGGCTTCGAGGGCATTCCCTTGGGCATCGTAGCGTTGGGCCAAAATTTCATCTGAAAAGCCGCCCACTGTATCGAGCGTATGCCAGGTTACGACAAACCCGCCATCTTCCGTAGCCGCCACATCGTTGCCTTGCAGTTGTGCGGTATTCGTGACGTTGACCGTAAATTCGCCACCGCCAACAGTTACACCATCCACGCCGACCTTTTGATCCGACAAGTTGAACCGCTGGCCTTTGATGTCGGTACCTTCAACCCATGTGACCACATAGCCGCCATCGCTGAGGGTCGCCACAGACTGTAGGTTTGTAGAGCCGCCCGCTGCATCATCGATCTGGAATTCGGTTCCGGCGACCGGGAGTCCGCCGACATCAAGCGTAAAGCGTTGACCAAACGCCCCCAATGGGTCGTCCCAGGTAACAATAAAGCCACCATCCGGCAATCCGGCGATTTCGGGTTCGGCTCGGAACCCGGTCGCTGTGTCATTAGCGATCAACTCTCCACCGACTTTCGCGCCAGCGGCATCGAACATCTGAACCTGAATGTCGGTATTGCCCGAACCCGGAACCGGATCATTCAACCACGCAACCACAAAACCACCACCAGGCAAGGTAGATACAGTTGCTTGCGCGTCGGTTCCCGTAATGTCGGTATTAATCTGGAACTGACCGGCACCCAGCGTTAACCCATCCTGGCTGACCGCCTCGCCGGCCGCATTGAACCGCTGCGCTTCGATTTCCGGCGTGTTCCAAACCACCAGGAACCCACCATCTTCCAGCGAGGTGACCGAGGGTAAACCCGTTGAGCCCGTGATATCAGTATTGATGAGGAACTCGTCACCCAACGGTGTGCCGTCCGCTGCGTAGTGGCGCCCGGCAATACTGCCGAAAGCAACGTTGCTATTGCCGACCGATGGATCGTGTGTAATCCAGGTTATTACAAAAGTGCCGTCATTCAGAGCCGCCACGGATGGCTGTATCTGGCCTTCATCCGTAAGGGTGTTAACTTCGAATTCCGTACCGGCGACCAACGCGCCAACTCCTGTACTCGTTGTCGAGACAACGGGTGCAACATTCGGTACCCCATCGGATAAGTCTTCTGCCACTGGCGCCGTCGTGACATCGTCGAGGCGGATCAGGGTGCTGGCGAAACTGGTTCCCGTACCGATGCCCTTGACATAAAGGTACCCGTTGACGCCGTCCTGGAAGAAGTGAACCTGGTCGGCGGTGCCGCCCGCATCGATCAGGCTGATTGTATTGGCGATGCTGGTGGTGAAGGTGACCGAGGTATCGGGCGTCAGGTTAACGCCTGCAATGCCAGTAAACTCGATCTCGTCCGTGCCGCTGACAAAGTCCGCAATGGCATCGGTATTGGTCGCATCAGAGTCCGTTGCCGATGCAAAAACGAAAGTATCCGCACCCGTGCCACCTACGACTGAATCGCTACCCGCACCGCCGCTCAGTGTATCGTTGCCTGTACCGCCAACCAGGGTGTCGCTGCTGGAGCCGCCGATCAACGTATCGTCGCCGCCCAACCCTTCGATCCGGTCCTTGCCGCCGGCGCCATCAAGTGTATCGTTGCCGATACCGCCCAGCATAATGTCATTCGACGAGCTGCCAATTACCTTTTCAATATTCGTCACCGTGTCGGTCTCGAACACACCGTCGCTGCCGAAGTGATAGAAGTTGGTGCCATCGGATGCGATGCCGCCCGTGAAGTCGATGGTGTCGCCAGCGTCGTTGACCGTGCCGACCACCGTCGCCATCGCCGTCGTCGTGTCAATGGTGAACAGGCGCGCCCCCGTTGCCTCCAGTGAACTCGTATTCGCGCCCGCCTCGACGCCGTACAGTACGCCGCCGTGGAACGTCAGGTCGCCGATCACGACAGAGTTTGACGAGCCGTCAAGAATGGCGATGTTGGAGCCGACCTGAAGTCCCGTCG
>JAJFIE010000371.1 GCA_021775275.1 Rhodospirillales bacterium
TGGAGACCGATGCCGGCCGGGTGGACCTTTCCAAGGTTGGTGCAGGCACCACCGTTCTCGACGGCTCGAAAGCACCTTCGACACCAAAAGCCTGGGGGGTGGCAAAGGTTGAGCGCGCCAAATCCACAGTCACCTTTGGCGCAAACTAACAGTCACATTCGACACAAATCAGGCCATCACGATCCGTGCCTGTTGCATGGAAATAACCACACAGATCAATACCTTTTATCAGTTGACTCTAACCAGGAAACCCGGTTCAACAAGTCTTAATCAACAGCCATCTTGAAGCCCGTCACCGCCGTTGGCGGATCTTCATATTCCCTTACAGGAGGCCCCATGAGCGACACTCTGAAAACCATTTCTCCCGTCAATGGAAGTATCTACGTGGAACGTTCGTATGCGAGCGAAAATGACATTGTAACCGCCTTGGAAAAGGCCAGAAAAGCCCAAACATCGTGGCGACAGGTTCCCGTATCAGAACGTGCACAATTGTGCAGCAAGGCGGTCGATGCTTTTGTCGCGTCAACCCAGGGTGTTGCCGAAGAAATCAGTTGGATGATGGGACGTCCGGTCAGTTCGACGCCGGGCGAAGTCGCCGGACTTGAAGAGCGCGCCCGGCACATGATCGCCATCGCCGAAACGGCCTTGGGTGACATACCGGTTGCCGAGAAGGAAGGCTTCACCCGCTTCATTCGACGCGACCCGTTGGGTGTGGTGTTTGTTGTGGCGCCCTGGAATTACCCTTATCTCACATCGGTCAACGCCATTATTCCGGCATTGATGGCCGGAAACAGTGTTATTTTGAAACATTCCGCACAGACACCACTATGCGCAGAACGCTATGCCGAAATGTTCCGCGAAGCGGGGTTGCCTGACGGCGTATTCCAATACCTGCACCTGACCCATGCCGACACGGAACGGGTAATCAAGGCCCCCGAGGTCAACTACGTGGCGTTTACCGGATCGGTTTCCGGTGGCCATATGGTGGAAACCGCCGCCGCCGGACGCTTTATCGGGGTCGGCCTGGAACTGGGCGGCAAAGATCCTGCCTATGTGCGATCGGACGCTGATCTGGCTCACGCCATCGAAAGCCTGACCGATGGCGCATTCTTTAATTCCGGGCAATCATGCTGCGGGATCGAACGCATTTATGTGCATGCCAGCCTGTTCGACGCCTTTTCCGAAGGTTGCGCCGATCTGGTTCGTCAGTACAATCTGGGCGATCCACTGGAATCGGGAATCAACCTTGGTCCTGTGGTGAAAACCTCCGCCGCCGATTTTGTCCGTGGCCAGGTCAAGGAAGCTGTCGCCGGTGGAGCGCAGACTCTCGTTGATGCCGCAGGATTCGAGAAAAATGCCGATGGCACGCCTTATCTGGCGCCTCAGGTTTTAATCAATGTTGACCATTCCATGCGCGTGATGAACGAGGAAAGCTTTGGCCCTGTTGTCGGGATAATGAGCGTCGACTCCGATGAAGATGCGATTCAATTGATGAACGACAGTGATTACGGCCTGACGGCGGCGATCTGGACCAGTGACGTGGATGCCGCCTTGTCCATTGGTGATCGGGTGAATACCGGCACCTGGTTCATGAACCGGTGCGACTATCTCGATCCAGCCCTTGCATGGACCGGCGTCAAGGATTCAGGGCGCGGTTGCACACTCTCCAATCTGGGGTATGAGCACGTAACCCGACCCAAGTCCTTCCACCTTCGTACATCACTCTGATTAGCAACCACCAGAAACAAGAGGCACACAATGAGCAACACCAGCAATCTGGTCGGCACCTGGAATTTCCCGACCGCCATGCGATTCGGTATCGGCCGTATTTCGGAACTCTCGGACGCCTGCCGTACCCTTGGTATGAAACGTCCCTTATTGGTAACTGACCCCGGCCTTGCCGGTCTGCCCATGGTCAAGGATGCCATCACCGCGAACGAGGCAGACGGTATACCAACGGGGCTGTTCAGTGATATCAAACCCAATCCCGTCGGGGCCAATGTGAATGCTGGCGTCAAGGCTTACAAAGCCGGTGGACACGACGGCGTCATTGCTTTCGGTGGCGGTAGTGGGCTGGACGCGGGCAAGGCTATCGCGTTGATGGCTGGACAGACTCTGCCCATCTGGGATTTCGAAGATGTGGGTGATAACTGGACCCGCGTGAATGCCGATGCCGTACCCCCTATCATCGCCGTTCCGACGACGTCGGGCACTGGCTCCGAAGTGGGCCGTGCCTCGGTAATCACCAATGAAGAGACTCATCGCAAGCTGATCATTTTTCATCCTACAATGATGCCGAGCGTGGTGATATGTGACCCGGCCCTCGTCGCCGGTCTGCCACCCCATATCACGGCGGCAACGGGCATGGATGCGTTGGCCCATTGCCTGGAAGCCTACTCGGCGCCCAGCTATCACCCCATGGCCGAAGGCATTGCAGTTGAAGGGATGCGCCTGATTCGCGAATGGCTTCCCATCGCGGTGGAGGATGGCTCCAATATGGAAGCACGTAGCCAGATGATGTGCGCTGCCGCCATGGGCGCTACCGCCTTTCAGAAAGGACTGGGCGCCATTCACTCCCTGTCCCACCCGGTAGGCGCCATTTATGATGCCCACCACGGCCTGACTAATGCCGTGTTCATGCCATATGTCATGGTCTTCAACCGCCCGGCCATTGACGGAAAGATGGGCCGCCTGGCGCATTTTATTGGCCTTGAGAAAGCGAACTTCGATGGCGTCATGGAATGGGTTATGGAACTCCGCCAGAAGTTTAATATTCCCCATACAGCGGCCGAACTTGGTGTCGAGGAAAACCGCATGGATGAAATCGCCGTCATGGCGGAACAGGACCCGTCTACCGGCGGCAACCCGGTTAAAGCCGGGGTCGCTGAAATGCGCCAGATGCTGGAAGCGGCAATGGAAGGCCGTCTCTGAAACTGTTCAACGCAAAACTTCAGACAATTTGGGCGGCTCGGATACTCTCCGGACCGCCCTTTTTCTTTTGATCGTTTTGTCTGTTTTCCTGATTCGAAAAATTAAAGCCTGGCAGACAGATGCGGGGGAGGGAATGGGTGGTGCACCCGCCTGCCAGGCCTGTCGGCAACCCTCATAATGCTTCCTTTTTCCGCAACACCAAAGGCCGCAAGGGTTACCACAGTATGTTCGCTAGAATCTTCCCTCTTCATTAAGTCTCTCGTCACTAAGTACAGATGTTTCCTTACAAGCGCCTGAACTTAGGGGCGAAAAGGTTATTGGTCAGATGACCAACCTGGGGGAGAGCCATCAATAATCGATACCCTCAAATATCAGCAAATATCATGCCAATATTTGGAATCATTGTATTTCAGTCCATTAGGGGTTCACGCGGCTTAAACGCCACCCTCTATTCTCACATTGGGAAGATCAATCCGGGATTCAATATCCCGATACGAGAAAACTTGTTGAGTCAGTTCTTTTTTATGGCTGCCACATGCGCTGGAAATGCCGGATCAGCCATCAGGGCCTTGCACCGGGTAAACCGGTTCGTGGCATATGCCCAGAAATCATCCACCGGGTTCTCGTTGGCATGCTGGATCAGGCCCCAGAGCGTCCATAGAAGGTCGCTCATAGCCTTGTAGATGACCATACGACCATACTGCGCATTCGTTGGCGGACCTCCGCAATAGGCCTCCATCATTTCACGGTCATTGGCATCCGAAAAACCCGCCTCAACGGATAAATCACCCAAATCCCACATGGGATCGTTCATGCCGGAATATTCCCAGTCCACGACCCACATGCGATCTCCATTATCGAGAAAGTTTTCACACAGCGGGTCACAGTGGCACGGAGCAAGGGGGATTGGATGTGCATTCAACGCAA
>JAJFIE010000372.1 GCA_021775275.1 Rhodospirillales bacterium
CCGAACCCGTTGGATGAGCGCCCCCGGTGCATACCCTGTACCACACCCACATCTTCAACGAAGACTTGCTGCCAGTTTTTAGCATTGACGGTGCGGAGTTCCTCATAGTCTGGTTCTGCGCAGGACTCATGGAAATAAAAAATCTCGATACGCTCATGGCATCGTTGCGGGCCATCCGGTGTGATGAGGATGGCAAAGGCATGGTCCTTGTGGACACCCAGAAGCACGTTGGGATAGAGCGCAATGTATTCCGCACCGGTATTCCACATGTCTGAAAGACCCGGAAGCTCCGGAAATGTCTGTTTGCTGCCCTCGACCAGAGTCGGTGAATAGACCGTGGTGCCCTGCCCGGAGTATTTGCCCCACTCATTGATATTATAGTGGTCTTCAATACGGGAGTAGGTGTTCAGGCCCGGATGGACCCACGGCAGATGATAAGACTCGCAATAGTTTTCAACCGCCAGTTTCCAGTTTGTTTCCAGGGTGAAATACAGCGTCGATTCCGGCCCGCCGTGGATCAGCGGCGCATTCCCGAATTCGGACCAGCGGTCGAGAAAATCTGCGTGGGTTTCTTCGAACTCCGGGGCATCTCCTGACATATTGACAAAGACAAGGCCAAACGACGTTGTCGTTCTTACCGGACGCAATCCATGTGCTGATTTATCGAAACACGGGTGATCATCCTGATCGGGGCCACCGATATAGGGTGTGCGTTTCAGATCACCACCCAGATCGTAACACCACGAATGATAGGGACAGCGGATCAGGCCACGCGTATTGCCCGGCTCCTCCACCAGAATCATGCCGCGATGGGAGCACACATTGTGAAACACCCGGACAACGCCATCATTGTCCCGGGCTATGACCAGAGGTTGCCCCAGCCAGGTCAGCGGAAACACATCCCCTGTATCGGGGACGTCTTTTTCAAACCCGATGCAGGCCCACGTAGCGGCAAACACGGATTGTTGCTCCATGGCAAAGACGTCATCGTCGATGTAGGCTGGGTTGGGAAGCCCGCGGCCTGGTTCGCCCGGAGCCATCACGGCGCGCACGTCATCATAAAATCCGTTGTCGATCATGGTCGGTGCGTTTCTGTAATAGAAATTCATGGCAAAAAACCTGATATTTTTTGATCTAATTAAGAGTTCATGTAAACTCCACTAATTCAGCACTAACGCATTACATGAGATTATCTATGCAACCACGTGACCTGCCCTCTCTGACCGCGCTGGCCGCGTTCGAAGCCGCAGCCCGGCATTTGAGTTTCAAACACGCGGCGGACGAACTGAATGTCACGGCACCGGCGGTTAGTCGCCAGATTCGCGCCCTGGAGACCGATTTGCAAACCGCGTTGTTTGTGCGCGCACATCGGCAGGTGGAATTGACTACAGAAGGGCACGTTCTCTTCGATTCGGTCAATCGCGCCTTCAAATCCATGGCTGAATCAGCACGGGAAATCAGTAGCCCGGGTGCGCAGCAGGTGCGTGTGGGCAGCACCAATGCCATGGCGAGTAATTGGTTGATACCCAGATTGGGTGACTTTTGGCGGCACTATCCGGATGTGAATTTCCATCATGTCGTATCGGATCAGACGATCAACCTGATCGCCACGCGGACTGATATGGCGATCAGGTTTGGGATGGGTAACTGGGCCGGGCTTGATAGCCAGTTTTTGTTCAGTGACAGGATTTATCCGGTTTGCAGTCCCGGTTTCGTTAAAAACCTGGGCGTCGATGTCAATCTGGAAGCCCTGGCAGGCGCGTCCTTGCTGGATGTGGGCGATGTACGCGAAGAAGGTTGGCTTGGTTGGTCGGACTGGTTCCGCGGAGAAGGATCTACACTGACGCCGCGAAAGCCGCGTTACCTCAACAGCTACGTTGTCGCCGTTCAGGCAGCCATTGACGGGCTTGGCGTGGTGTTGGGTTGGCATTCTCTGGTCGGCGCGGCCGTAGCCGATGGGAGGCTGGTTGCTGTATCCGGGCATGTTCTGGAAGCGCCCGGCGGCTTTCATCTGGTAACGCGTCAGGGCGAGCCACTGTCAAACGGAGCAAAACTGTTCATGGACTGGCTCATGGGGCAGGCGGAAACGTACCGTCTGACGCAATAGTCCCAGGCGGGTCCTCGGTGATTCCCTTGGCGGTCTGCCGGTTTTTCAGAAACCACTCATACGCCAGTTTCAGGCCATCATGCAGTGATACGTTCGGCTTCCAGCCCAAGCCGCGCAGGCGTGACGAATCCATCAGTTTTCGTGGTGGACCGTCCGGCTTGGAGGAATCAAACACCAGATCACCCTCAAAACCCACGGCATCGACAACGTTCCGCGCCAGATCAGCAATGGTGACCTCTTCACCCGTTCCCACATTGACGTGCATGTCGTCTGAATATTGTTGCATCAAAAAAACCAGCGCGTCGGCCAGATCATCTACATAGAGGAATTCCCGGTAGGGTTTGCCGCTGCCCCAAATCTCCATTTGTGAGTTGCCTGCCAGCATGGCGTTGTGCGCCTTGACAATGAGCGCCGGGATGACGTGGCTGTGCTCCAGATGAAAATTGTCGTGGGGACCATATAAATTTGTCGGCTGCGCCGAGATAAAATCACAGCCATACTGTTTCCGGTAGGCTTGACACAGCTTGATCCCGGCAATTTTTGCAATGGCGTACCATTCATTGGTGGGTTCTAACGGCCCGGTCAGCAAGGCCTCTTCCCTCATGGGCTGTTCGGCCAGGCGTGGGTAGATACACGATGAACCCAGGAACAACAGTTTACCGACATTGCATTGATGGGCCGCGTGAATGATATTTGCTTCAATCATCATGTTTTCATACAAAAACTGGGCGGGCATGGTGTTGTTCGCGACGATGCCGCCAACTTTGGCTGCAGCCAAAAAAATTGCATCAGGTTTATTGGCCTGCATCCAGGCCTCGACTTCGGATTGACGGATCAGGTCAGCATCGTCGCGTTTAGCGATCAGAACCTCGCATTCTTCAGTCGCCAGTCTGCGCACGATGGCCGCACCAACCATGCCACGATGCCCGGCAACCCAGACACGCTTTCCACGGAGGGAATATTCTTTTGGTGTCATGCCTGTTAACTTCCGTGATTGGGGCAAAACTCAAACACCCGCGCGTAACCCGCCCGACCATAGCAGATACCACTAGTGACGAAAATGCCGCATGCCGGTCATGACCATGGCGAGGCCTTTTTCATCGGCGGCGGCGATGATCTCGTCATCGCGCATGGAGCCGCCCGGCTGGATGACCGCCGTCGCACCGGCATCTGCTGCCGCCAGCAAGCCGTCGGCGAACGGGAAAAATGCATCAGAGGCAACAACAGACCCGATCGCCGGGCTTTGCGCCTTGCCGGCGGCTTTACCTGATTCGCCAGCTTTCGTGGCGGCGATACGCGATGAATCAATACGGCTCATTTGTCCGGCTCCGATACCCACCGTGGCGCCGTTCCTGGCATAAACAATGGCGTTGGATTTTACATGTTTGCAAACGGTGAAGGCAAACAGGAGGTCAGCCATTTCCTGCTCCGTTGGCTGGCGTTTGGTGACTACCTTCAGTTCATCATCAGTAATTGCGTTGTCGCGGCCTTGCAGCAAAAGCCCGCCGGATAGCGTCCGCACGGTCATGCCGGGCGCGGTCGCATCGGGTATCCCGTCGGTGAGCAGCAGGCGGAGGTTCTGTTTTCTTGCTAAAATTGCACGAGCATCTTCATCGGCATCCGGAGCGATGATGACTTCCGTGAAAATCTCGGTGATTTTTTCCGCTGATGCACCATTCAGGGTGCGGTTCAGGGCGACAATACCACCAAAGGCGCTGACGGAATCACATCTGAACGCCTGCTCATAGGCCTCCAGAAGTGTCGCGCCCATGGCGACGCCGCACGGGTTGGCATGCTTGATGATGGCGCAGGCGGGTGTGTCGGTGAACTCGGCTACCAGCTCAAACGCAGAGTCCGTGTCGTTCAGATTGTTGAAGCTCAACTCCTTGCCCTGTAACTGGGCCGCCGTGGCGACCCCCGGGCGCAAATCGCCTGTGACATAAAAGGCCGCGTGCTGATGTGGATTTTCGCCATAACGCAGGTGTTGTTTCAGCATACCGCCCACGGCGACATGGTGTGAAAACGGATCATCAATCTGTTTGGCGAACCATTGGGAAATGGCGGCGTCATAGGCACCGGTGCGGGCGTAGGCCGTGGCGGCCATACGGCGGCGGAATTCGGGTGTCGTCCCACCATCATTCTCATCCATCTCGGCGATCACGCGGACATAGTCCTCCACATTCACGACGACTGTAACATCACGATGATTTTTTGCCGCCGAGCGAATCATGGCCGGGCCGCCAATATCGATATTTTCAATGCAGGTATCGAAGCCGGCGCCTTTGGCGACAGTCTCCTCGAATGGGTAGAGATTGACTACCAGCAGATCAATAGCGCCGATGTCGTGTTCCTGCATGGAAGCCTGATGGTCCGGGTTATCGCGCACAGCCAACAGGCCACCATGGATAGTGGGGTGCAGGGTCTTCACCCGCCCATCCATCATTTCTGGAAAACCGGTGTGATCGGAAACTTCGGTTACCGGCACCCCTGCGTCCGCCAGGGCCTTGGCCGATCCGCCGGTAGACAGGATGGCAACGCCCCTGTCCGCCAGGTATTGGCCAAATTCAACAAGGCCGGATTTATCGGAGACAGAAATGAGCGCGCGCTCAATTTTTGCAGACACAGACGGAGTCCTTTACTCAGGCGGGATTGGGGTGACTAATTTTATCATGAATGCAGGGACGGTCCAGTATTCAGGCCTGCGATTTGCGCTGTATATGATGAAAGGCGCTGGCGCCACGCAGCGCACCCAGCATGCCCATAAAGCGCGCCGCATCGCGGGACGACTTTTCACGCTTGCCGGTCAGCGCATAGGCCAGCGCTTTCAGGGCAAAAAGGGGCGCTTCGGACAGAAAGGCATTGATCATGCTGCTCCACCCATAGTGTTTTCGTTCGAAATACAGGCGTGACCAGGACATGTGCCAGTATTTACGCCAGATATAAGCAGACGTCACCGGCACGGAGCCGCCACTGACATGCGTGAACACGGCGTGCGGGTCCATAAGAAGACTATGGCCCGCGTTCCGCAGGCGCTGGCACAGGTCATCATCCTCGTAATAGAGAAAAATATTTGAATCGAACAACCCGACGGTACGCAGCATTTCCATGCGTGCAAGGGCCGATGCGCCGGACAGAAAATCCGCACAGAGAATCCCCTCCGGCGGTATCTCATTATCACGCCGTCCGAAACCGGGTCGTTTGTGGAGTGACACATCATGGGATAGCTCGACAGAGCCATCGGGATTAAGAATTCTGGGCGCAATTAACGCCGCATCCGGAAAGCTGTCGGCGCTGGTCAGCAAATGTTTAAGCGCGTCGGGTTGGATAATCACATCCGGGCTGGTGATCAGGGCAAACTCCGTATGGATGATTTCCAGGCCTGTATTCATGCCCCGACCGTAGCCAATGTTTTCCATATTCCGAAGAACCCGTGCATCCGGGCGAAGACGCTCAACAATGGTAACGGA
>JAJFIE010000373.1 GCA_021775275.1 Rhodospirillales bacterium
TCGGACGTGGGGGTCATTTCATGGCTACCCAGCTTGCCAAGGGCGATCGTGCAGAACCGTGCGCCGGGGATACGCCCGTGTTGTGTGGCAAACTCGGCTTCCACGACGGGGAACAGGCATTGTAATGCCGCCTCGGCCGTATCGCTGAGCGCCCACGCGGCGTCTGGCGGGCTGATCATCCCACGCAGGCTCTGTAAACCGATCTGGAATTTTCGCTCGTTGGTCCAGCGCCGCGCGATGTCGAGAACTTGTTCAAAGTACTCGGCGTCGTCGATCTGCTTCGACAAGGTCGCCACCAGTGCCGGGAGGGGTGGCGGTGGATCAAGAAAGTCAGACGAGAGGACGCTGTCAAACAGCGACGGACGACCACTGAGGTGTTCCGCCAGACGTGGCGCTTCACCCATGTTTTCCGCAAACAGGTTCAACAGTTGAGTATTGGAATACAACATGGAAAATAACTGCACCCCGGCGGGCAGACCCGCGACGAATTCATCAAATTTGATGAATGTGGCATCAGGTTCCGGCGTACTGCCAAGGGCGTCAAGCAGCGCCGGGGTCAGTTCCGTCAACACTTCCCGGGCGCGCGTGGAACGCATGGCACGGTAGCGCCCGTGGTGCCAACCGCGGATGGCGGCGTCGACAATCTCCGGTGATTTAAATCCAAATTTCCGAATGGTTTCAAGAGTATCCGGATCAGCATCGCTGCCGGTAAATACAAGATTTCCATCGATATCACCTGTTGCGCTGAGAGCCGGCGCATCTTCAAACAAGGCGGCATAATGGCTTTCAACAGCTCTTAGGTTTTGGAACAGATCAGTGGCGAAGGCTTCCCGACCATCATACCCCATGAAGATCGCAAGTTTTTCCATCCCATCGACTGTATCAGGCAGGGTCTGGGTCTGTTCATCATTCACCATTTGAAGCCGGTGCTCTGTCTGGCGCAGAAATTTGTAGGCCGCCGTCAGCTTTTCGGTGACATCCGGTTTCACATGTCCATGTTCCGCAAGGATCGAAAGCGCCGCAACGGTCGAGGGCGTCCGTAATGGTGTTTCCCGCCCCCCCCAGATCAGTTGCTGGGTCTGGGCAAAAAATTCAACTTCGCGGATACCGCCTCGCCCCAGCTTGATATTGTGTCCTTCCACTGCAACGACGCCACCACCTCGGTGGGTGTTGATTTGTCGTTTGATGGAGTGAATGTCCTGGATGGCGGCGAAGTCCAGGTTCTTGCGCCAGATGAAAGGCCTCAGCCATTGCAGGAATTCATGGCCTGCCTCCAGATCACCGGCAACCGGACGCGCCTTGATCATGGCGGCACGCTCCCAGTTTTGACCCTGACTTTCGTAGTAAACTTCGGCCGCAGGCACGGAAACTGCAATGGGCGTCGCACCGGGATCGGGGCGCAGGCGCAGGTCGGTTCTGAAGACGTAGCCGTCGGACGTGCGTTCATCAATGATACGAACCAGGTCCCGGGTCATGCGAACACAGTGTTTCTGTAATGTGGCCGGGTCTGATCCCTGCATGCGGTAGGGATCGAAGAGCACGATCAGATCGATATCGCTGGAATAATTCAGTTCCCGCGCACCGAGCTTTCCCATACCGATGACGATGAACCCGCTGTCGTGCTGGGGAACATCCGGGTAAGACAACTCGATCACGCCTTTTGCTGCTGCCTGGCGCAGAATATGCGTGGTTGCGCACTGCAAGGCGGCATCGGCGAAATCCGAGAGGTATTCAGTGGTCGTGGCGAGCGGCCAGTTACCCGTCATATCGCCAGCTGCGACAGCCAGGGCCATGTGCTGTTTCGCACGGCGCAAAACACGACTGATGGCCGTAATATCGCCGTTATTGTCAGTCTCTATGTACCCGGAAACCCCTGACAGAGTGGATTGTGCAGCCCTGTCAGGGCCAGACTGTAAAAGGTCGACGACGAAAGCCGGATCGTTGAGGCAGACCTGTGTCAGGTATGGGCTACAGCCGAAGATGGCCGAGAGCAGAGGATTTTCGCCTAGATGGCCGGTAAGGCTTTCTAATTTCTTGCAAATTTCGCTATTATCTGATTCCTGAATGTGTTCCTGCCATCGGTCGAATCCCAGACGCATCAATGCCCGGTCGGCGGGCGCAGGAAAAACCGCATTTTGAATTTCAGGGCAAAGATCATGCATGTTGCAATTCCTCGGTTCCTTGCAAAGTGCGTGAAGCAATCTGATGGGTCAAGACGGCATGGAAGCGGAGAGATGATCCGTTGCTGATACGTACGTTTAAGGGCGTGGTTCATATCATGGCGGGGTTGCTCGCCGGGGCGGCAATCGTATTGCTGACTCTCGCCTGGCTATTGTCCCGGGGGCCGATCTCTCTCGGATTTCTGGCTCCCTACGTTGGTGATTTGATCAATGATGCCTTGCCTGCGGTCGAGGCCGAGTTCGACGACACCATCCTGACGTGGGCAGGATGGGAGCGCGCCGTTGATTTGCGTGTGATTAATCTCAGCGTTCGTGCCGACGAAGGATCGGTATTGGCGCAGGTGCCGGAAGTTGCGTTTTCAATCAGCACCAAAGCGCTTGCCCGCGGGATTATCGCACCGGCAAGAGTGGAATTGTTTGGCCCGACACTCTACGCCATTCGTGAAACCGATGGGCAGCTCAACCTGGCGCTGGCGGGCGCGGGGGCGATGGCGTCCGGGCGCCTGGAGCCGTTTCTCACCCAACTGACGAAAGCATCTGATCCGGACGATCCGCTAAGCTATCTCCAGCGTATCGATATCACGGATGCGGACCTGATTATCGAGGATACGGGGCGCGGCCGCTCGTGGGTAACACCGGATACCCAGATCAGTCTGCGCCGTGATGGCGCAAGGATTGATGGCGAGACGTCATTCCTGATGGATCTCGATGGTGCAGTGGCGGAGGTTTCCCTGGTCGGGGCATATGATGCGGCGACACGGCGGGTTGATGCAGGGCTCTCGTTCAGTGGCGTAACACCGTCCGTTCTGGCGGATTCGGCGCCGGAGGTTGGCTTCCTGAGATTTATTGATGTTCCCGTGCAGGGAACGATCACCATTGCATCGAGCGTCGATGGCGTTTTGGAAAGTGTTGGTTTTGATGTCACGGGGGCGGACGGTATTCTTCATCTGCCTGCTCCGCTTGATGCCGCCTTGCAGACGGAGAGTTTTTCGTTGCGGGGGCATTTCGATGCGGCGCAACGGCAATTGGAGATCGCTGAGTTTCGTGCCGCTTTTCCTGCGGAGACCACTTTGTTTCTACCGCAGCCGGTAGACCACCAATTTCCACTTTCAGGGATCACGGTAGCGGGCACCTATGACGGGACGAACGACGGGCTTGTTCTTGAGATGCTGGAGCTGGATTTAGCAGGGGTTATGGCAACTGCCAGCGGCGCCATCGGTCGTCTGACCACCGCGCCGCAGGTAGCAATGGTGGCCGACATTCCCAAACTGACAATTGCCCAGTCGAAGGATTATTGGCCAAGGGCGCTGGGCACAGACGCCTATGACTGGGTTGCCTCGCAGGTCTTGGAGGGTGTTGTCAGCCAACTGCACCTGGATTTGCAGGGCGAAACCATGACGGATGGTGAATTTAACCTGGATAAGGCTGATGGCAGTTTTGACGTATCTGATGCAACGATTCGATACGCCGATGCGTTGCCGACGATCTTCGTAACCGACGCCACCGTCAAATTTAACAAAGATGAAATGGAGTACCAAATAGGGAAAGCGGAGTCTTTCGGCATGGATCTTGACGCGGGCAAAATTCTCCTGTCCGGGTTATCCGGAGATACGGAGCAAGCCAAAATCACCACTGTGGTTACCGGCGCTTTTCAAAAAGCGATGGAACTCATGGACCGGGAGCCTCTGAATTTTGCCGAGGCGCTGGAAATCGACCCGACCAATGCAACGGGGACCGTTCGTGCCGAACTGACATTTGATTTTCCGCTTAAAGAAACACTGACGTGGAGCGGGATCGAGGCGTCTGCGACAGCCGAACTGGACTCAGTTTCAATCCCGAAAGGCTTGTTTGGTCTGGATGTAGGTGAGGGGCAGCTTGAGCTTTCCATTGATAATGACGGGATGTCGGTGGCTGGTGAACTGCTGCTCCAGAATTTTCCAACGATCTTGACGTGGCAGCAGAATTTCAAGGAAACGGCGGCTTTCAAGAACCGTTACGAAATTTCGGCACATGTGACCAATGTGCAGAACATCACGGACCTGGGTATTGATGTCAGTCCGTTTTCGGCTGACATGATTGAAGGCGAGGTGCCGGTGAACGTTCATGTGGTCGAGACCTATGACGGGTATACGGAACTGGAGGCGCGGGCCTCACTGGACGGGGTTCTCATGAGCATCCCTGTTATTAATTGGCGCAAGGAAGAAGGCGTCCCCGGTGAAGCACAAGTGTCCGTCCAGATGCAAAACAATGAAGTGATTGCGATCCCAAAGTTCGCGATCCAAACCGAAGATCTGATTGTAGAGGGAGCGGCCTACTACGGTCTGGAAGACAGAGCGCTGAACCGGATCGAATTAAGTCAGATAACCTATGGTCGCACGGACATGTCGGGGTTGTTGGTGCCGGGGACGGGCGATTCATGGGATGCCAATTTCACCGGCCCCAGTCTTGATCTGGACCCGGTGTGGGATGATATCGTTTATGGCGATTTCACAAATTCGGACCAGACATTTCTGGCGGATGTGAGCGTTTCCGGTCAGTTTGACCGTGTCTGGCTGTCGGATGAACGTGGCCTTGATAATTTGATTGCAGCACTTGCCCGCGAGGACGAAATCTGGCGCACCGTCTATATTACGTCGCAGGCCGATAATGGCGCCCCCCTGGAAATCAAGATGACACCATCGGAGAAATCGGACGGCCGTATCGTGACCGTCTGGTCCAGTGATGCAGGGGAAATTCTACGAACATTTGATCTTTATGATTTGATGACGGGGGGCGAGCTATCTCTGGCGGGGATGGTGGATGATACACAGGAAAACAGTCCGTTTTCGGGTCTTCTGGAAATACGGCGATACCGGATTGTCGATGCCCCGACACTGACCAGGTTGGTTAGTCTGATGGCGCTGACGGGCATTCTGGAAGCTTTGCAAGGCGACGGTCTGGCTTTCGAGGCATTGAAAATGCCATTCGATTTCACCGATGGCGTTATCCGTCTGACGGATACCAAGGCGACCGGGGCGTCGCTCGGATTTACGGCATCAGGGGTGATTTACACCCATGCCGACGTTGTTGATATCGAGGGAACCGTCATTCCCATCTACGCGCTCAACAGCGTATTGGGAAATCTCCCCTTGATCGGGGGACTGTTTTCCGGCGGCGAGGAAGGCGGCGGTATTTTCGCGGCAAACTACTCCATGACCGGTCCGCGCAGCGATCCGGAAGTGTCTGTTAACCCGTTGAGTGCACTGGCGCCCGGATTTCTGCGGAACTTTTTTGGTATATTTGATGGTGCTGGCGAACCACCCCCTGAGCCGAATACTTCAGACCCGAACTCGATTCCAGGTGATTAAATCACGCGAATCAGTGCGTGGCGCTTTTTCCCGGCAGATAGTTTGATAATGCCGTCGGCATTCAGATCAGCAGGTGTCACGGCATAGGTTTCCGATGTGATGGGGTGGTCATTGATCTTGCCTCCGCCGCCCTTGATCAATCGCCGCGCATCGCTGTTGGAAGACGCCAGTCCTGCTTTGCAGAGTAACTCATAGGCGGGAACGCCGGCGTTCAGTGCGCCTCCTTCAACATCAACAGATGGCAGGTCCTGGCCGAGGGCGCCTTCTTCAAATGTTTTGCGCGCGCTCTCCGCTGCCCGTTCAGCCGCATCCCGGCCATGGCATAGCGCCGTGATTTCGGTCGCGAGAATTTTCTTTGCCTCGTTCAGGTCCACGCCGCCGAGTGACTCGAGACGAATAATTTCGTCGTCAGGAAGTTCGGTGAACAGACGAAGGAAACGGCCAACATCGGCGTCTTCCGCATTGCGCCAATACTGCCAGTAATCATAAACACTCAGCATCTGATCGCTGAGCCAGACAGTGCCATCGGCGGTTTTACCCATTTTTGCACCGGATGAGGTGGCGAGCAGCGGCGTTGTCAGCCCGAACAGGGTGCGCTCGTCCACGCGGCGGCCAAGTTCCACACCGTTGATGATATTGCCCCACTGGTCGGACCCGCCCATCTGCAAGGTGCAATCATGCCGTCGCGCCAGTTCAAGATAATCGTAGGCCTGGAGAATCATGTAATTGAATTCAAGGAATGTGAGCGGTTGTTCTCGTTCGAGTCGCAGCTTGACACTGTCGAAGCTCATCATTCGGTTGACGGAAAAGTGACGACCGTAATCCCGCAAAAAAGAGATGTAGTGCAACTCGTCCAGCCAATCCGCATTATTCACCATGATCGCGTCGGTCGGGCCGTCACCGAATGTCAGAAACTTGGCGAACACCTGCTTGATGCCGGCCATATTCACAGCAATTTGTGCGTCGTCCAGAAATTTGCGGGACTCGTCTTTGCCGGACGGGTCGCCGACCTTG
>JAJFIE010000374.1 GCA_021775275.1 Rhodospirillales bacterium
AAGGATGGTGACGGGGTCTTTATGGCCAACTTCCGTGCCGACCGGGCGCGGGAAATTCTGTCGGCACTGGCGGACCCTGACTTCGGTGGCTTTTCACGCCCACACCGGGTGGATTTTTCCGCGCGACTGGGAATGGTCGAATACTCAAATGATCTTAACAGGTTCTATAAAACAGTTTTCCCGTCTCAGGAAGTACAGAACACCCTGGGCGAGGTCGTTTCCAGGGCCGGGTTGCGCCAGCTCCGCATTGCCGAGACGGAAAAGTATGCCCATGTCACGTTCTTCCTGAATGGTGGGCGGGAAGGCGAATATAAAAATGAGGACCGCATTCTGGTGCCCTCGCCAAGGGTTGCAACCTATGACTTGTGTCCGGAGATGTCGGCATTGGAAGTAACCGACAATCTGGTCAGGGTGATCGGTGATGGCGTGTACGATCTCATTGTTGTGAATTATGCCAATGGCGACATGGTCGGGCATACCGGTATTCTGGACGCCGCAATGAAAGCAGCGGAAACCCTGGATGCCTGCCTTGGTCGACTGGAAACCGCTGTCAGGCAGGCCGGTGGCGCAATGCTGGTTACCGCCGATCATGGAAACTGCGAAAACATGGTCGATGGAACCGGTGGTCCGCATACTCAACATACCCTGAATATGGTGCCGGTTTTGCTGGTCAATGCACCCGGCAATGTTCGGGGGCTTCACGATGGCAGGCTGTGCGACGTGGCCCCGACCCTGCTCCGACTGCTCGGGCTGGAGCAACCTTCTGAAATGACGGGGCAGTCTTTGATTGAGAGTAATGGTGTCCAGAACGCAGCCGCGGAATAATTTCGTGAATTTGAGCAGGGTCGGCGCTGCCGTCTTCATGTTGACCAGCCTGATTGCCATTGGGCCATCGCTGGGTGCGACCGTCGAGTCGGATAGCAAACTTGAAGATATCGAGAAAGCGCTTCAGCAGGAACGCCGACAGTCGGAAGAATTACAGCAAAAATCGGACACCTTGCGCCGCGACCTGGCGGAAATTGCCCATAAACTGGTGGCCGCAGCGAAGGCGGTCCAGGAGCATGAGAGAAACATCCTTGATATCGAGGAACAAATCGCTGAATCCAGGGTCGAGGAAACCGATAAGGCGGCAAAACTGGTGACCCAGCGCGAACAGTTCGCCCGGGTTTTGATGTCTCTTGAGCGTCTCGCCCGCTTTCCACCCGAAGCAATGATTGCACAGCCGACAAGCCCGTCCGATACAGTGCGCAGCGCCATTCTGCTACGGTCAGTGGTGCCTGAAATCGAGCGCCGGGCCGAAAGACTGCGCCAACAAATCGAAAGTCTGGCTAAATCACGAGAGCGCCTGAACGAGCAACAGATAGCGCTCCGGCGCAACAAAGAGTCCCTGGCGGCGCAAAGCCAGACCCTGGGCGGTTTGCTGGCGCGCAATAAGCTGCTGAAAAAAGAAACGGACGTGGAACAGAAGCAGGCTGTGCACCGTGCCGAGAAACTTGCCCGCGATGCTGAGAATCTACGGGATTTGATTGCAAAACTGCGGGAGGAACAACAGGCTCGTGAGGTCGAGGAATCACAACAGAAGGCTGAACCAACCGAAGGTGATCCAGGCGAAGTTGAGCCGTCTTTAACCGAGGCTTCTCAGACGGCAACACTGATTCCGCCACCGCCACCACCGTCTGGGTCATTATCCGGCGTTCCCATCTCGACGCGCCAGGGGCAGCTACCGTTTCCTGCTGTTGGTGCGGTCGTTGCCCGCTATGGCGAAAACAATGAAAACGGCATTACCCGTCGGGGAGTCGAGATCGCCACCCGGCCCGCTGCACAGGTGGTCGCGCCCTATGAAGGGCAGGTCGTCTTTGTCGGTGAATTTCGGGGATACGGGCAGCTCTTGATCATCGAACACAGCGAGGGATACCATACTCTGCTTGCCGGAATGGCTCGTATCGACACTGTGATGGGACAATGGGTGTTGGTTGGCGAACCTGTCGGTATAATGGAACCAACAACAAATTCGGAACCGATACTCTACGTTGAACTTCGTCGGGACGGCCGACCAATCAATCCGCTACCGTGGCTTGTGTCGCGCAGCACCAATACTCAGGGTTAGATATAATATTATGAAAAATCGTCTTGTTTATACACTATTTGTAGCCGTTCTGATGAGCGTGGCTTTGTTACCCTTATCGGCGGCCCGGGCCGAAGAACATACGACCAACACGCCGGATACCTATGAGTTGCTCAACTTGTTTGGTGATGTGCTGGAGCGGATTCGTGCTGACTATGTTGAAGCACCGAGTGACAAGGAACTGATCGAAACGGCTATCGAAGGAATGCTAAGCTCGCTTGATCCTCATTCCAGTTACATGAACGCTGACAGCTTCCGCGACATGCAGGTGCAGACACGGGGTGAATTCGGTGGATTGGGCATCGAAGTCACCATGGAAAACGGCCTGGTGAAGGTGGTCTCGCCTATCGATGACACACCGGCCTTTCGGGCTGGTTTGAAACCGGGCGATTATATCACTCATTTGGATGGCGAAGCGGTGCTTGGGTTGACGCTGAACGATGCCGTAGACCGGATGCGGGGTAAGGTCGGTGAGGATATTTCCCTGACCATCCGTCGAATTGATGAAGAGGCATTCGATGTCACCATTACCCGCGCGGTTATCAAGATCGAGTCAGTTCGATCGCGCCTGGAAGGCGACTTCGGTTATTTGCGAATTACCTCCTTCAGCCAGCAGGCCGACAAGGGAATCACCAAAGCCATGTCAAAGCTCGTCGCTGAAAAAGGCGATGACCTGAAGGGAATTATCCTCGACCTGCGAAATAACCCGGGCGGGCTTTTGGATCAGGCCATTGCCGTATCGGATGCGTTTATGGATAAGGGGGAGATTGTCTCGACCCGTTCCCGAAATGCGGCCGATACCCAGCGATTCAACGCACGTCCCGGGGATTTGACCAACGGTCTGCCCATTGTGGTGTTGATCAATGGCGGCTCTGCGTCGGCGTCTGAAATTGTCGCTGGCGCATTACAGGATCATGGTCGCGCGATCATTCTCGGCACACAATCGTTTGGAAAAGGGTCAGTGCAGACTATCATCCCGTTGGGTAAACACGGAGCCATGCGACTGACGACGGCACGCTACTATACACCGTCCGGCACATCCATTCAGGGGACAGGAATCACCCCGGACATCCTTGTGGAACAGGCCCGTGTCGAATCATTGGAACCGACCAGTCGGCGGCGGGAGGCTGACCTGCGGGGCGCATTGGAAAATGACAACGGGTCAGAAACGGAAGGTTCGGATGCGGCTGACGCAGAATCAACGGATAATGACATACCGGAAGATTACCAGTTGAACCGGGCGATCGACCTGTTGCAAGGAATCGCGCTGTTTTCGGAAATGACCGGACGTACGGGAGGCTGATGCGCCGTCGGGCGACAAGCCCGCAAAGCGGAACGGTAGACCCATGAAGTAATAGGAATCAGATAGCCGTGTTCAAGAAATGGTTTGGCCGCAAAAAGGGTGATGACGACGACCTCGACGACGAGGATTTCGACGATGAAGATTTCGATGACGAGAGCTTCGACGTTGATGATGAAGATGTCACCGATAGTAGCGATCCTGATAGCGGCGGAGACACCTCTGACCCCATGGCTGGGCCGGTGTCGGGTGCAGCAGAGGACGTATCCGATGCGGGGCCACCAGATGGAGATGATCTCCAGCCTGACAAGGAGGGTACCGGGGGCGACGAAGAAGAGCCGGGTGAGCAGTTTGATTCTGACGATGATGATGATTACGACGATGAGGACGAAGACGAAGAAGAAGGCCGGTTTGCGGCTTTGTGGGAAAATACATGGATTCGTCTATCCATCATCAGTGGCACGGCGATTTTCCTGCTCGTAGGTATTGGCGTCGGTGGTTGGTGGTTTATTTCCGCTGGTGGGGAAGAGGAGTTGGCCAAACAGGTAGCAGAAGCGAATCTGCCTGTAGCGTCGTCCGGGGGCGGATTGCAGCCGACCCAGTCACTCAATTCATCTGCCGCTACGGAAGAAGGGCAAGTGCCGACGGCAGGGCAGTTGATACCCCCCCCTGTCGTATCCAATGAAGGGGTTAGCGGCGAGCAACTCGCAGGCACCAATACCACCAGTGGTCTGGAAACGACAGGAGGGTTGAATTCCCTTGGTTCCGGAGGTGGCACGGGCGGGCTGAATGCAAGCATCGGAAGTGGGCAAGCCGTGCCGGGGAGTGGGGTGGTCGTCCCGGTATCCACAGCATCATCCTATCGTCAGTTTCCGGATTATCCGACCAACGATGCGTTACCAAAAGCACCGTTCCCGGAACTGCTGGAGTTCCGGGGCGATCAACTGCCATTGCCCAAGGCCGCAGGCGATGGCCGGGTATCGTGGCAGGAGTATGCGCGACCGAGTAATGTTCCGGTGGAAAAACGCAGGGCCGCATTGTTGGTCACCGGTATGGGGTTAAGCCGTGCAGCAACTCTGTCCGCCATCAGTAAGTTGCCGGCGGCGGTCTCGCTTTCCTTTAGCCCCTACGCTGAAGAGTTGGAACAGTGGATGATCAGATCCCGCCGCGAGGGTCATGAAGTGGTGCTCGGGTTGCCCCTGGAATCAAGCCGCTTCCCTATTGAGGACCCGGGGCCATTGGCCTTGTTGACGGTTCTTTCCGATTCAGACAACAAAGAGCGTCTGGATACCGTTCTTTCAAGCCAGCAGGGTTATATCGGTGTCGAGGTGTCCATGGGTTCCAAATTCACGGCTGACGAGATCAAGGTACGTGACCTGCTGACTGAACTGAACGCGCGCGGGTTAATGGTAATAGACGGGGCCTGGAATAACCGGTCACTGATCCCGCGCATTGCAGCGGAATTCGCCATGCCGCGGGTCATCACCAGTGTCCGGCTGGACGGGGTTATGGCGAAAGCGGCAGTCGATGCAAAGCTGAAAGAACTGGATACCGTCGTGGAATTGCGCGGGTATGGTGTTGGCGTCACGACAATTACACCGGCCATTATGGAACGGATTCTGGCCTGGATATCATCGCTGCCTGGTAAAGGCGTCGAGCTTGTGCCTGTCAGCGCCCTGATCAGCACGCAGCCCGCCTCATGACCGATGATACAATTGAACAAGACGAAAACCTTCCCTACCGGCGGTGCGTTGGGGCCATGGTGTTCAATACCCGTGGCGAGGTTTTTGTTGGAAAACGCATCAACACCAAGGGCCGTGATCATCTCTGGCAGATGCCGCAGGGAGGAATTGATAAAGGCGAAGAGCCCTTGGATGCCGCCTTGCGGGAGTTGGAGGAAGAAACCGCTATTTGTTCGGTCGACCTGATCAACGAGAATACTGCGTGGTTATCGTATGACCTGCCCGTTGATGCGCGGGGTCGCTGGTCCGGTCGCTACCGGGGGCAGACGCAGAAATGGTTTGTCTTTCGGTTTACCGGTGATGAAACGGAAATCAATCTCACTGCTCATGACTCCGTCGAATTTTGCCAATGGAAGTGGGTAGTGTTACGCGATATTGTTGATTTGGTGGTGCCGTTCAAGCGACCGGTATATAAGGCCCTGGTGGACCAGTTTTCTTACCTTTCCCAAGATATTTTCCCCGGAGCCTGATGATGAAGTCTGTACGATGATGTACCTGCAAGTTGCTGCCGGGTTCTTGCTGTTGCTTGTGGCAGCCGAATTCATGGTCCGGGGCGCGGTCGCACTGGCGCGAAAGATGAACATCTCTCCGCTGGTGATCGGCATGACGATTATCGCCGTAGGAACATCAATGCCGGAACTGGTGGTTGGGCTGGAAGCCGGGCTATCTGGTTCCCCCGGGCTGGCGCTCGGCAATATTATCGGGTCAAACATCGCCAACGTATTGTTGGTTCTGGGGGCCGCCGGAATCGTCGCTCCCATTGTATCCAAGGAAGGATCATTGCTGCGGGATGGCGTTGTACTTGTAGGCGGAAGCGTGCTGTTCACGTTCTTTTGCATGCAGGGCAGTATTGACCGTGTGTCCGGTATCATTCTTGTGGCCGGACTGGCCGGGTTTCTCATTGCATCCTATCGGCGTGAACATAACCAGGGTGGACCGGATGCGGAATTGCACCTGGAAGAAGTGGAAGAGGTCGGAAATTTACCCGATAAGATCTGGATCGTATGGGGAGCACTGATTGGCGGTATCGCCGGAATTATTCTTGGCGCCGACTTATTGGTTGAAGGCGGCGTCAGCATTGCGCGGGATTTTGGCGTATCGGAGGAAATCATTGGCCTGACTCTCATCGCGCTTGGCACGTCCCTGCCGGAACTGGCGGCGTCGGTAGTCGCCGCTTTCCGAGGACATGCCGATGTTGCTATCGGCAACGTGGTCGGATCCAACCTGTTCAATATTCTAGGGATTGGCGGCGTGGTTTCGATTGTCACCCCGCTGCCGGTGTCGGATCAAATCGCATCCTTTGATATCTGGGTGATGTTGGCGGCAACGGCGTTGGTGCTGCCGCTGCTTATCTGGAGGTGGCGCCTTAACCGACCGGTTGCGACGGTGTTTTTAGCCTGCTATGCGGGGTACGTCGGCCTTCAGGCCTATGGCGTAGAGCGGGCATTGGCGGTATTTTGATCCCGGGGAGGCGACCGCGTGACTGAGGACGGTGCACATCAGAGCAATGGGCAGGGAACGGTCCTGATTACCGGCGCAGCGCGGCGTATCGGTCGCGCCATTGCGCTTGATCTGGCGGCGCATGGCTGGAACATCGCCATCCACTACAACGCCTCGCAGCGCGAAGCGGAAGAAGTTGCCGATGAGGTTCGGAAACATGGTGGCCGTGTCGATATATTTCAGGCAGATCTCGGCATGGAGTCCGAGTGCGAGGGGCTTATACCACGCATCCGGCAGAAAACAGGCCCTCTGACATGCCTGATTAACAATGCCTCTATTTTCGAACACGATACACCGGAATCAGCGACCCGTGATAGCTGGGGCCGACATATGCAGGTCAATCTTCGTGCCCCCTTTGTGCTTACCCAGGGATTTACCGCTCAGCTACCCGAGGGGATGGAAGGCAATATCATTAACATCATTGATCAACGGGTGTGGAACCTGAGTCCGGTCTTTACATCCTATACACTCAGCAAGGCGGGCTTGTGGGCATTGACCCAAACTTTGGCACAAGGTCTCGCGCCCGCCATCCGGGTCAACGCGATCGGGCCGGGACCAACGCTACGGAATACTTTTCAGGGGGAGGAGAGTTTCGAGCGGGAGTGGAAATCCGTGTTGCTCGGCCGCAAAGTTGATTTGAGTGAAATTTGCGAGGCTGTGCGCTTCATCCTTGACGCGCGCTCCATGACAGGGCAGATGATAGCTCTCGACAGCGGTCAGCATCTTGGGTGGTCGTCGTCGGACAGTGAATCTTCAGATTCCTAGAGTGCTACCCCCGGAACTGGGCAAGAGAACCTGATCATGCCGACCAACGCTGGAAATAGTAAACGTGTACAGCCTCTGCGTATCGCCGACGCGGCCCGGCAACTCTATCACGTATTTATCCGTGATCTGGTGGTGCCATGTAGCATTGGAATCCATGATCATGAACGCGACGCACCGCAGCGGGTTCGATTGAATCTGGATATTGCGGTCCACGAGCCGGCGGATGCGATCAATGACGAATACGCGAACGTCGTGTGTTATGAGCAGATCGCCAACGATGTACGTGATTTGATTGCACGAGGTCACGTCAATCTGGTGGAAACCCTGGCCGAGGATATAGCGTCGATCTGTCTGCAAAATATCCGGGTGCGGTCGGTTCGGGTGCGGGTCGAAAAGTTGGATATCATGGCTGATGCGGCCAGCGTCGGCGTGGAGATTGAGCGTTTCAATCTCGGTGAATAGTCTACGCAGACGATAAGAAAAACGGGCCAACTCCTTGTCCGGAAAACAAAAATTCATTACCGGACCGATTTGAGTTTTGCACAGGTTGTTTTGGCGCTAGGTATTTCATCCGATTAGCAGGTAAATATGTCGCCTCACGGGCGTGTTACCGAATTGTTACTGATTTCTCGACTTTATCTCTTGTTTTTCAATAGGTTGAATTTTTGCCTAAATACTAGGCAAAAATGCTAAGTGCGTGGTATTCCACGTTTCCTAATTCCGGGGGTTCTATTCTCCACATCGTTATCCACAGGTTTCGTGGATAGTTTCATCCCCGGTTACGGAACAGGAATGATACGCACGATCCGGCGCATACAACTGTGATCTAAATGCATGCACTCCGTTGACGGGAATGGAGCCTTGGCGCACATTCAGGGCATGACGAATCATCAAAGTACTGTTGATCGGAACGAAGATGCGAAGGCTTCATCGGACGATGGGCATTGTGAGAATGTTCCAAAGGATCCCAGTGGCGTAGAGATCATCCGATCCTATCTGAAGACGTTGCCGAATACGCCCGGCGTCTACCGGATGATCAACGCGCGTGATGATGTCCTGTATGTGGGTAAAGCCAAAAGCCTCAGGAAACGCGTCACCAGCTATACCAATCTGGTGCGTCAATCCAATCGGTTGCGACGAATGATCATGGAAACTGTTTCCATGGAATTCGTGACTACCCATACCGAAGCCGAAGCGCTCCTGCTTGAAGCTAATATGATCAAACGTTTCGCGCCCCGGTACAATATCCTGTTGCGGGATGACAAATCGTTTCCCCTGATACTTGTTACGGAGGGTCATCCATATCCGCAAATTCTGAAACATCGCGGCGCCCAGAAACGCAAGGGCTCGTACTACGGGCCATTTGCGTCGGCATGGGCAGTGAACGAGACCCTGACGTTTTTGCAGCGGGTGTTTCTGCTGCGGACGTGTACGGACGCTGTGTTCGATGCCAGAACCCGACCGTGTCTGTTATATCAAATCAAGCGCTGCTCTGCGCCCTGCGTCGGGCGGGTCAACGAAGCCGGATACGAGGAGTTGGTATCGCAGGCACGGGCATTTTTGTCCGGTCGCAGTCAGGATATTCAACAGGCGTTAGCGAAAAGAATGCAGGCCGCCAGTGATGCGCTGGAATACGAAGAAGCCGCCCAGTATCGCGACCGTATCCAGGCGCTGACCCGTATACAGGCCCACCAGGATATCAATCTGGCCGGTCTGGCGGCAACAGATGTCATCGCGGTGCACTACGCCGGCGGGCAGTGTTGTATTCAGGTGTTTTTTTTCCGTGGCGGCCATAATTATGGAAACCGGGCATATTTCCCGGCCCACACCCGTGATGAAACGGCCGAGGTGGTGCTCGAGGCATTTCTCGGCCAGTTCTATGCCACGACCCCGCCACCACGACAGATTCTGCTGAACATCAAAACGCCCAGCCAGGGGTTGGTCGAGGAGGCCCTGATGTTGCGTACGGACCACAAGGTCCGCATCATTGTTCCCAGTCGGGGCGATAAGCGAAAGCTGGCCCTGCATGCAGAAGCGAATGCGCGTGAGGCCCTGAGCAGGCGGATGTCGGAAAGTGCGACACAGCGAAAATTATTGGAGGGGCTCGCCCGTGTGTTGGAACTGGACGGCACGCCGGAGCGCATTGAGATTTACGATAATTCTCATGTTTCCGGCACATCGGCTGTGGGCGCCATGGTCGTGGCGGGACCGGACGGCCTGACGAAGAATGCCTATCGTAAATTCAACATCAAGGGTGCGGCTTCAAAATCGCCAGTTAACTCGCCATCTAACCCTGCGTCCGGGGTGGCGGATAATCGGCAACAGCCCTTCGGTACTGATGAAGCCGGATATGAACCTGGTGATGATTACGCCATGATGCGCGAGGTTCTTACCCGCCGGTTCTCCCGGGTTATGAAAGAGGATCCTGACAGGGACCGTGGGCATTGGCCTAATCTGGTGCTGGTCGATGGTGGCAGGGGGCAATTGGGTATTGCCTGCGAGGTTTTGGCGGAACTGGGGATTGATGATGTCGCCGTAGCCGCCGTGGCCAAGAGGCCGGACCGCAATGCCGGACGGGAGCGCATTTTCCTGCCAAACAGACCACCCATCAATCTGGAGGCGCGGGACCCGGTTTTATACTTTATTCAACGCCTACGCGACGAAGCCCACCGTTTCGCCATTGGTACCCACCGCAAGAAAAGAGGGAAATCCATCCAGAAATCGGCGCTCGACGAGATTTCAGGAATTGGCGCACAGCGAAAGAAAGCACTCCTGCATCATTTTGGCGCCGCATCCGCCGTGTCACAGGCTGGTCGTAGCGACCTACAGGCCGTTGAGGGGATCAGCGAGGCGATGGCCAATAAAATCTATGACTGGTTCCATCCTGATGGATAGATATTCCCGGCTGTTCGGTGTATGAGGACCATAGGCAATGGTATTTCTGTTATAAGGTTCGGCTATCGTAGGCTGAGCACCCTAGGACACACATGTATCTGGCGTTACCAAATATCCTGACCTATACGCGGATCGCATCCATTCCTGTCGTGGTCGGCCTGTTCTTTCTTGACGACCCGCTGGGAAGTTGGCTTGCGTTTGGCGTCTATGTTTACGCCTGTATCACTGATTTCTTCGACGGTTACCTGGCGCGGGCCTGGCATCAACAATCGGCGTTGGGCCGGTTTCTCGATCCAATTGCAGACAAGTTGCTGGTCGCGGGGGTGTTGTTCGCACTGGTCGGCGCCGACAGGATCAATGGATACGAAATCATCCCGGCGGGGATTATTCTGGGACGTGAAATCCTTGTGTCCGGATTGCGTGAATTCCTGATCGAGTTACGGGTCGGGATGCCGGTCAGCCAGCTGGCTAAATGGAAGACCGGCATTCAGATGTTGATGCTCGGCTTCCTGCTGGTTGGCCCCAATGGCCCGGATTTTTGGGGTGTACCAACTCTGATGATTGGTGTTGTCGGGCTCTGGCTGGCGGCCGTGTTGACCCTGGTGACAGGATTTGACTACCTGTATGTGGGTATGAAACATATCCGTGATACGGATATGGCGCCTACGGGCCGTCGACCGCAGGATTCCGATACATCAGAAATCTAGTCCTCTGGAACTGAAAACAAGAAACGGTAGACGATGAAGACATTCGGGTTGGCAGGTTGGAGTGGCAGCGGCAAGACAACGCTGGTGGTGAAACTGTTGCCGGTGTTGATTGGACGTGGGTTTCGGGTTTCGACCATGAAACACACACACCATCAGTTCGATATGGATAAGCCGGGCAAGGATTCACACAATCATCGCATGGCAGGCGCCGAAGAAGTCATGGTGACATCTTCAACACGCTGGGTATTGCTGCATGAGCTGCGGGGCGATCCGGAGCCCGATATCCAGACCCTGATTGATCGCATGTCCCCTGTGGACCTTGTGCTGATCGAGG
>JAJFIE010000375.1 GCA_021775275.1 Rhodospirillales bacterium
TCGAATTTTGACGAATCACACAACACAACGACCTCATCCGATCGGCTGAGGTACAGTTTCTTTACCTCGGTATCTTCAAGGGAAAAGTCGAAACAGCCCTTGTCAGTGAGTCCGGACGCCCCGATGAAAACCCGGTTAAACCAGTACCCGCCAAGCTGCTCGACGGCGATTGATCCATTAATCGACATTTCCCGCCGATGGATACGCCCGCCGGTCAGATAGACCTGGTTGGCAATATCGTCGAGGACCGGGGCGGCGCGAAGGTTGTTGGTAAATATCTTCAATCCCTTCCGCTCGACAAGGTTGAGGGCGAGGTAATAGGTGCTTGTTCCAACATCAATGCCGATGGTGTCGCCTGGGGTAACCATTTCGGCGGCGGCCTTGCCGATCGCTGTTTTCATTTCGGCGTTCTTGCGGCACCGCGTATCAAACGATGGCTCGACCAGGTCCACAGGCGGCGGCATCTCGTCTTGCGGGGCGATAGCGCCACCATGGGTGCGAATGACGAGGCCCCGTTTTTCGAGTGCATCCAGATCCCGGCGAACCGTCATCTCGGAAATGCCGAGTTCGCGTGCCGTCGCCGCAACTGAAACGTAGCCATCGGTATTGATAATTTCCTGTAGTGCAACCTGCCGCGCCTTGGAGGGCGTGCGGGCTTGCTGTCGATTCTCCGGCGTGGTCTCCGGCGTGGTACGGCTGTCCTGGTCCATGATTTTACGTCTACTGCCCGACGGTCTGTAGATTGGTCAATTTAGGTGCCCTGTATACGGAACGAATCGCACAAAACAATACCAGATAATGACGGATTTTATGGGATCGCGGTATTCTTGCATCATTATATGGTAGAATATGATAGTTATCTCCCATAAAATGTTCAATAAGTATTATCATCAAGGAAATTATCTTGAATTCAAACATTATCTACCATAAAATCTCCCACGGCCCGAAGAAAGAACGGCATAAAGCCGATCGGAACCTTGGGCACGAAGAATATTCATGAAATTCAAGCAGGGAGGCGAAACGATGAAATCATTCGGAAAAGTCGCGCAGGTTCTTGCCTTGGCGGCGGTAGCTTCGTTTGGGTGGGCCAGCGTTGGCGCAGCAGGAACTTTGAATGTGATTATGGAAGAAGTTCCTGACTTCGACATTGTCACCAAGATGACCAAGCAATTTGAAGCAGCCAATCCGGGCATTACAGTTACCTTTGACGCTATGCCCTATGATGCTATGCGTGACAAGATACTGACGTCCTCCCTGGCTTCTAAAGCGACATATGATGTTATCATCATCGATAATCCATGGATGGATGAGTTCTCGCGTGCCGGCTATCTGGCGCCGCTGGACGATATGATCAAGTCGAGTGCCGGTTACGATTTCAACGATTTTGTTGGTCCACTTCGTGAGATCGGCGAGGTCGACGGCAAAATCTACGGCGTGCCATATTACAATTATGCGCTTGGTTTGATCGTACGCCAGGACATCTTCGATGCCAAAGGAATTGCCGTTCCCACGACCCTGGAAGGGTATGTAAAAACTGTGAAAGACCTGACCAGTGGCGGAATGTATGGAGCCGCCATGCAACCGCAGCGTGGTTATAAGATATATGAGGAATGGAAAAACTGGCTGCACGCGACAGGTGGTGACCTGATGGACGCCAGTGGTAACGTCATTATCAACAACGCTGCGGCGATCAAGGCACTGGAAATGTATATCGACGCCTATCAGACAGCCGCGCCAAAAGGATCACTCAACTGGGGCTTTGATGAAGCGTTGCAGGCGATGGCCACGGGTCAGGCTGCAACAATGCTCAGCTACAACTGGATGCTCCCGACATTGAATAACCCGGATGGGCCGGCCGGCAAGATGGCGGGTAAATTCAAGCTTTATGAAGTACCGGGTGGCGAGGCAGTTCTGGGAGCCTGGCATTGGGGAATTCCTCGCAATGCATCGGCAAAGGAAGATGCCTGGAAATTCATCTCATGGATTACCAGTAAAGCTGTGGACAAGGAGCGCGTTATCATGGGTGGGGCGCCGATTCGTACCAGCGTAATCAATGACTCCGAGGTATGGGAAAAGGGCGCTGGAAAGAGTTACTACAATACTGTCCTGGGTATCCTCGAGGATGCCAAGCCGTTATCGAGTGGCGACCATGCCGAAGAACTGATCGAAATCGTCGGTACCGAGCTTAGCGCCGCGGTATCAGGTCAGAAAACACCACATGAAGCCCTGGACGATGCCGCCAAGGGTGTTAAGGCCGCCAACAACTAGATAGAAGTCAGGCAAACCATTCAAGCGCCGCCGCCCGGAAAGCGGCGGCGCTGTTGGTGTAAATTGCGATAATGGTCTGCAACAAATAAGCTGCAAAGCCAGCACCCATACTTTCTCTTGGCGGAAGATCATGCAAAAGCCAGATTTATCCTTGCAATACCGCCTTATGCTACCGCTGGCCGTGGTTCTGCTCGCTGTCATGGCCTATCCGCTTATCTTTTCGGCGTGGATATCACTGCATGATTACCGTCTGACGCGCCTCACCGACGTCCAGTTCCGCGGCTGGCAGAACTATCTCGGGCTCATCGAAAACCAGCAATTCTGGACGGCGATAACCAATACCATGACCTTCGTAGTCGGTGCCGTCAGCATGGAATTCGTTCTCGGTTTCTCTCTGGCGTTGCTATTGCACCGGGTTCGTAGATTCCAAAATTTTTACCGTGCGATCCTGTTGAGTCCAATGTTCATCACCCCCATCGCTGTTGGTCTGATGTTCCGCTTCCTTCTGAATATCCAGTTGGGAGTTATCCCGCACTATCTCGATAAAATCGGAATTTACGTGGATTGGTTCGGCATTGATTTGGCCCTTTTCAGTCTGATGCTGATCGATACCTGGCAATGGACGCCGTTCATGTTGCTGATGCTGCTCGCCGGACTTGAGTCCCTTCCGAAGGCTCCGTTCGAAGCGGCCAGAGTGGACGGGGCATCGCCGTGGCTCATCTTTCGTCGGATCACCCTGCCGATGATGCGTCCGGTTATACTCGTGGCGTTGATTATCCGTGGTCTCGATGCATTCAAAGTATTCGAGTACGTTTATGCGATCACTCGTGGCGGGCCTGGGGACAGTACCGAAACGATCCTTTTTCATATCTATAAGGTTGGTTTTCGTTTCTTCCGGATGGGGGAAGCCGCGTCCATGGCCTATGTGCTGATCGTCATCACGCTTATCCTCGTGACGGCCCTTTATTGGTCAATGAAGCGACGGTGAGGAATATTATGGAGCGTTTTCAACATTTGCGTGGCCGTACCAGCAACCTTTTTCTTGAGTCGTTGCTGATCGTGGCGCTAGCCGTTGTGCTCTTTCCATTTGTATGGATTTTTGTGACATCACTGAAACCACCTGATTTGGTTGCCGTACCGGATGTCTGGATTTTTGAAATTTCAGGGATAAATTGGCGCAATGTGCTGCTCGAATCGAATATCCCGCAGAATATTATCAACAGCCTTGTCGTTGGTGTCGTTACCGTGCTTATCGCACTTGCCGTTGGGTGTCCTGCCGCCTATTCATTCTCCCGCTTCAAGAGCAGTGCGGCGACACGGTTTTCTATCCTCGCTGCGGAAATGATGCCGCCAGCCATCATGATCCTGCCGATCTTCTTGCTTCTGTACCAACTGTCCCTGATCGATACCCTTTGGGGCGTGATTCTGGCACACCTTACATTTGTCATCCCCGTGGTCACTTGGTTCCTCATCGGGTTTTTCGATGAAGTGCCGAGAGAGTTGGAAGATCAGGCGATGATCGACGGCTGCACCCACTTCCAGGCCTTTTACAAAGTTATCCTGCCCGTTGTCAGACCGGGGCTTGCCGCTGCTGCTATTTTCGGCTTTGTGCTGTCCTGGAATGATATGTTTTATGCCCTCATCCTGACCGGCGGCGAGAGCAAGACCTTGCCGGTGGCGATTGCCGGGTTCTGGACCTTCCGGGGCGTCGAGATGGGTAAAATGGCTGTGGCGATTTTGATCGCCATCGTGCCGGTTCTGATTGTCTCGTTTTTCGTTCAAAAGCACCTCGTCCGCGGCCTGGGTGGCGGCGCGGTGAAGTACTAGGGATCGGTAATGCCAAAGATAACGCTCGAAAATATACAGAAGAAATTCGGGAAGAATACAGTCCTTGATGGCATTGATCTGGAACTCGGGGAGGGCGAATTCACCGTTCTTGTTGGACCATCGGGGTGCGGCAAGACAACCTTGTTGCGGTTGATAGCGGGCCTGGATCAGGTTTCCGCCGGGAAAATTCTGATCGGGGACAGGGACGTCACCAGGCTCGAGCCTCGCGAACGCGATATTGCCATGGTGTTCCAGAATTATGCTCTATATCCCCACATGTCCGTCTATGAAAATATGAGTTTTGGCCTCAAGGCCCGCGGCGTCGACGCGGGCGAGGTCAAGCGCAGGGTGATACAGGTCGCGGAAATGCTGGGTATCGAAATCCTGCTAAATAGGAAACCGAAAGAACTGTCGGGGGGGCAACAGCAACGCGTGGCCATCGGTCGCGCCGTCGTTCGCGATCCGAGCCTTTTCCTGTTTGATGAACCGTTAAGTAATCTGGATGCCAAACTGCGCACTGAAATGCGAACCGAGTTGCTCAAATTGCACCGCGAACTCCACGCCACAACGGTTTATGTCACCCACGATCAAGAAGAGGCCATGAGCATGGGCGATCGCATCGTGGTCCTGAACGATGGTGTCATCCAGCAAAGGGGAACACCACGCGACATCTACTTTCATCCTGTCAATTTGCTGGTTGCCGGGTTCATCGGCAGTCCATCCATGAACATGCTACATGGGAAAATTTCAGGTGACAGGTTTGCCAGCCTGGATGGTGCGATTGTTGTAGAGACAAAAAACCTGCCCGATGGAGACGTTATCCTTGGCATTCGTCCGGAGGACATTCATCAACCTGCGGACCTCACTGCCGAACAACACGGTTGCGTACTGAATTGCCGCATCGACGTCATCGAACTGTTGGGGGCCCGTGCGATCATTACTCTTATTGTAGTCGGGGTGGAACTCAGAGCTGTCATCGAAGAGCGTTATCTCAAAGGCATCAGCGAAGGGAGCGATCTGATCGTAGTCTTTGATCCCGACAGGTTTCATTTCTTCGACGCGGTTACAGGTCGACGTCTTAACAGGGATAGATTTGACGAGGAGCAAGGTATCGATGGTTGAAAAAAAGAGAATTGCCGCAGTGACTGGAGCAGGGCAAGGGATTGGGCGTTCGATTGCGATTGCGTTGGCCAATGCAGGAATGTCGGTGGCCGTTTCCGACATCGACGAGGTGATGGCTGGAAAAGTGGCTGACGAAATCACGGCACTCGGTGGCGATGCCCTGCCGCTACAGCTTGATGTGACGCAAAAAGTAGATGCGCAGACTGCCGTTGATGCAATCGTTTCGCGATGGGGGCGGTTGGATATCTGGTGCAATAATGCCGGCGTTAGCTCGATGAATCGATTTTTCGACCTGAGCGAAAAAGACTGGAATTTCAATATGGACGTCAATGCTAAGGGAACCTTCCTGTGTTGCCAGGTGGCGGCCATGAAAATGTCGGCGCAAGACATCGATCCTGATAGTGCGCTCAGGGGCAAGATCATCAACACGGCCAGCATGGCGGGGAAACGCGGAAATGCACCGTTCCTGGCTCATTATGTAGCCTCGAAATTTGCCGTCATTGGCTTGACCCAGGCATTGGCTGGCGAGTTGGCGGAAAACGCCATTACGGTGAATGCCGTCTGCCCGGGCTATGTCAACACGTCCATGCAAGAGCGTGAGCTCGCATGGGAGGCAAGCCTCAGAGGAATGGAGAGTGATGAAGTTAAACGCCTATATGTTGACGACACCCCCCTCGCTCGCCTCCAGACCCCAGAAGATGTGGCCGGCGCCGTCGCCTTCCTGGCTTCGCCCTCTGCGGATTTTATTACTGGTGAAGCCATCAACGTAAACGGTGGCGCATGGATGGATTGATTGATTGATTTGATACTCGGTGATTTCGTATTTCAATGCCGGGATAACTCAGCGATTGGGCTCGCATCAAATGGTAAGGCGTCGGTCCGTGGAACCCATGCTCCATCGGTAACACAACCACGCACATGATTGTTGATTTCACCAAGTGATGCGAACCAGACACTCCCTTTGTCGAGCATGTGTTCAATCATCTCTTTAAGCATTAAAACTCGGGGTGATCGCCACAACATAGGATGCCAGATTGACACCCAGAACCCTCCACCCTCCCAGGCGACATCAAAATTGGCGAGAGATAAATCTCCTTTGCATGGCTTGGAGAAATCATCGGCATCATATAGTTCAGGTCCCAGTTGTGCATGAAGTAGGGGTAATTGTCGTTGGTTATTGTCTGAGGGGCGTTCACAGGCTTATGCACCGGGTGCTGTTCTCTTGTGTTCTTCCGATGAATATGGTCCGACCGAAAAAACACATTCCACCGTTACCGCAGTCGTGGTTCCAATGACGACCTCACCGGCACGATGGGACACATGGTCATCGGGGAAATTCAAATCCCATTGGGCGCGCCTGACAACGAAATCCGTGCACCCTTCCTGATCAGGCCGTGAGATTGTTACCAGATCACCAACCTGGGGAATCCCGGGCAACTCGAACGCCAGGCTGTGGCTGGCGTCATCCCCATCATTTTGAAAGAGTAGAAACTGGACCTTCATGGCTTTTACTCCTTTGTGAACGGCGATCAATTGGCTTCGGGTTCCATCTTGATGGCGCCGCACGGACATTCGGCAACGCAGAGCCCACACCCCTTGCAAAAATCGTAGAGAAATTCAAATCGCTTGCCCGGGCCGAGTTTTCTGACAGCATTGTCAGGGCAGACCCCGTAACAGTTGTCGCATTCGAAGCAATTGCCACAGGACAGGCATCGCCGTGCTTCGAAAACGGCATTGTTTTCATCAAGGTCGCCGATAACCTCATCGAAGCTGGTCTGGCGGCGGACGATGTCAAGCTGTGGCTGGACCGACTGCGGTGCGTCGTCATAGTACCAGGTGTTCAGGTGTTCAAACTCAGCCAGCGGGTTCTTTTCCGGTTTCTCATAAGACTTTCCCTTTAGCCATGCATCGATGTGACGGGCCGCTTTCTTGCCGTGTCCAACGGCGATTGTAACGGTACGTTCGGATGGCACCATGTCACCACCTGCAAACAGACCGGGGTATCCCGTCATCATCCGGTCATTGACGTCAACCACGCCATCGCTCTTGATGACAACGCCCGGAACCGTTTCAAGAAATGACGTATCTACATCCTGTCCCAGCGCCAGGATCAGGGTATCAGCCTCAAGGGTTTCGAACTCGCCCGTCGGCTGAGGTTTTCCGTCATCGTCTATTTTCATTTTTTCGACAGTAAAGGTGGTTTCGTCGATTTGCTTGATGGTACGGAGCCAGTGAATCAGGACGCCTTCCTCCTCCGCTTCCGTCGCCTCGAAGTCATGTGCAGGCATTTCCTTGCGGGAGCGCCTGTAAACAATCATCGCTTCATCGACGCCCAGGCGCTTGGCCGTGCGGGCGGCATCCATGGCCGTGTTACCGCCACCGTACACAATGACCCGGCGGCCCAGTTGCGGTGGTTCGGCTCCCGCTTCCATGCCACGCAACACGCTGGCCGCATCGAGAATTCTTCCGGCGGCATGGGCTGGAATATCGACTCGTTTCGCCAGATGGGCGCCGACTGCGATGAAAACAGCAGCGAACCCTTCCGTTTCAAATACCGCCGGAATGTCCTCGACCCTGCAGTCGAGTTCCATATCAACATCGAGATCGAGAATACGCTGGATTTCACCGTCCAGCACATCACGTGGCAGGCGGTATTTTGGGATTCCAAAACGCATCATGCCACCAGCCATGGGGCCGGCCTCGCGGATGGTCACGGCGTGTCCCAGGCATCGCAGGTGGTAGGCGGCAGATAAACCACTGGGCCCGGCGCCGACCACAAGCACCCGTTTTCCCGTCGTCAGGTTTTCCAGGTCCGGCTTCCAGCCGTTTTGGAGTGCCTGGTCACCTAAAAACCGTTCAATGGCGTGAATGGCGACGGCCTCGTCCAGAGTGCCTCGACTACATGCGTTCTCGCAGGGATGGTAGCAGACCCGGCCCATGATCGCTGGCATCGGATTGTCACGCATCAACACTTTCCAGGCCGTTTCGTAATCGCGCTCTTCCGCATGGTAAAGCCAGCCTTGGATGTTTTCGCCCGCCGGACACGCGTTATTACAGGGCGGTAACCGGTCCAGATAAACGGGCTTCTCGGTGCGCCAGGAACCAGTGTGATTGGCTAAACTGGAGCCGGGATCAAGAGTGATGGCGTAGGGGAGCTGCTTTTCTTTCATCTCCATAGTCATAACTGTTCCCCATCGTCCAGCAGGCCAAACCGCTCAATGTTGTGATCGGCCATTCGCTGGATGGCCGCAATGCTATCAGTGTCCATGGCGTCTTTACGGAACAGGTGAGCAAAGCGTTTTTGAATTTTCAGGTAGTCTTCAACCGTAATTCTGCGGCGGATTTTACCGACGTTTGTGATCCTCCCGTGCTCGGCCTCAAATAGCGGAAACAGGCCGCACTCAACAGCCAGTCGAGCAACCTGGATCGTCGCGTCCGCCGCGCTACCCCAACCTAATGGGCACGGAACCATGATGTGGATGTAGCGAGAACCTGACATGCTCGTTGCTTTGGTGACCTTGTGTTCGAGGTCATGCAGGTCGGCTACTGT
>JAJFIE010000376.1 GCA_021775275.1 Rhodospirillales bacterium
TGGCGAGGGCGCCGAAGATGGAAACCTGGAAGCCGAGATGGCGACCCGTATCCTCAATGGCGAACTCGGCGACATCATCAGTGATACGCGGGTAGATATCCGGGCTTAGGGAACTAGTTTTATGTTAGAAACAACCGCAGCGACATCGGGTGCCGCAGAACTCACAAAGTCTGAGGACTCCAAGCAGAAACTGGCCGAAGATCTCGACCAGTTCATGAACCTGCTTGTCACCCAGTTACAAAACCAGGATCCGCTTGATCCCATGGACCCCAATGAGTTCACCTCGCAACTGGTGCAGTTCGCCAGTGTCGAGCAGCAAATTCAGGCCAACGCCAATCTGGAGCAGATGCTTGAACTGCAACAGACCAGTCTTCTCGGTACCGTGGTTGGATACATCGGCAAACAGGTTGAAGTTTCAGGCAACGGAATGCCGCTCGAAAACGGTGCGGCTATTGCACATTATGAACTCAGCGCCAAAGCCGAAACCACAACGATCACGATTACCGATCAAAGCGGTAAATCCGTGTTCTCCACCAGTGGGGAAGTTGATGCCGGACGTCAAGCTTTTGAGTGGAATGGCAAGGACACGTTGGGCTTTCAGTTGGATGATGGAAATTACACAATTACCGTCTCCGCGCTCGATAAAGATGGAGAACCCATTGATGTGGCCCATACGGTAACGGGCACCGTCACCGGTGTCAGCAACGATGATGGCACGGCGGTCCTGTCGCTCGGCGAAGCAGATTACAGCGTCGATGATGTGCTCGCAGTGCGGGATACCACGCTTAACTAGGAACGAGACTTCAGACACAAGTCGTCTGGCAATGAGTTTGCAATTATTTTGAACGACCTCGCACACAGTCAACCGGGGCGTTAAACGAAGGAGAAGATCATGAGTTTGTTCGGTGCACTGTCTTCTGGCGTATCAGGCCTCAGCGCGCAATCCAGCGCATTGGGCGCCATCGCGGATAACGTCACGAACGTAAACACCATCGGTTATAAAAGTACCGAAGTTCAGTTCCAGACGCTCGTGACCGCCCAGGTCTCCTCGACCAAGTATTCACCGGGTGGCGTTCAATCAGCGCCAAAAACCGGTGTCGATATTCAAGGCCTGCTGCAATCGTCGACGTCAGCAACGGACGTCGCGCTTTCCGGCGGCGGGTTCTTCGTTGTCAACGAACAACCGACGGCTGGTACGGGTGGTCTGTTCGCCTATACACGGGCTGGCTCGTTCAGCGTCGACAAGGATGGATTCCTGCAAAATACCGCAGGGTGGTATCTGCAAGGGTGGCCCCTGCAGCCTGCTGGTAATAACACCACAGGGTTCACAACAGTCACGGTGGGTTCTGATACCTTCATCAAGGCCTATCAGGACGGCACGGGCGCAACGGTTTCCATCAACGACAACATCGTCAGTAATTCTGACCTGCAACCACTGAACCTCAACACCATCGGCGGCACTGCCCAGGAGACCACCAACATTAATCTGGGCGCCAACTTGCCTTCCGGTGATGTTGTCGGTGCGCAGCATAAAACCAATGTCGTGATCTTCGACACTCTGGGTAACAGCTCGAATCTGGAGCTCTTGTTTGAAAAAGCCCGGGAGAATGCCTGGGATGCGTCACTGAAAACGCCATCCGGTGCGGCTACCCTGGAATTGCACGGCACGGACTCCACGGACTCGACACCGGACGTCTACGCGTCTTCCGGTCTGTTGGAGTTCACTGGCGTTCCCGCCGATGGCGAGACCGTCGTCATTGACGGCATCACCTTTGAATTTGATACCAACGGCAGCGTTGTGCAAACGCCGACCAGACGCCAGGTAGATATCAGCGCCGCCACGGTTGTCGCCGCATCGGATGTCACCCCGATTTTGAAAACCGCCATCGACAACTCCAATTTGAAGGAGATTAGCCGGTTCGTCTCTGCTGGCACTGACCTGGAAATCACCCAGTCGAATATGGGTGCGGCGATTACCATCGACGCCAGCAACATCCTCTCTGTCAAACAGGTTGCGGCGAATGGCAGCACCGGTGTGTTTACTATTGAAACGGTTGATTATGCCTACAAAAACGGAGCGCGACTGGATTTCGCGAACGCCCATTCACAAGCTTCCAGCTTGAATCCGTTTGTCATTACCGATCCCGGTGCAGAAACGATTACTGCCGCCGCTGGTACGTTCTCCGCATTCAGCGCCGGTGATTCGGTCATCATTACCAATGCAGAGGATGGCGGAAACAACCTCATCGCCACCATCGCTTCGGTGGCGACGGACGGGTCAAACATCACCTTCGCCAATGGCACGCTGCCGACGACCAACGCGTCCGACACGGCAATGAGTATTCTGGAAAGTTACGATACGGATACGATTGTCGTCACGGCGGGCAGTAACACGGCACAGACGCTTGAGCTCCGCGGCGGCTCCCTGGCGCCCCAGGCGACCGCCACCAATACCTTCTCGACAACAAACGGCGCGGCAACGATTACTGCCGTTACCACCGGTACATTCTATGGCTTTCAGGCAGGTGATAGCCTTGTTATCAGCAACGGCGGCGCCGATAACGGAACACACACCGTCGCCTCTGTCAGTGCTGACGGAACGGTCCTCACCTTGACCGGTAACCTGACAGTGACACAGACGGATACCGACATGACCGCCACGATCACGGAACCGACCTCGACGAGCTATGTCGCCATTCCCGCCGGTGCGGATCCCGCGGCTGTTGTTTCTGCGCTGAAAACCGAGATTGATACCATTTCCAGCATCACAACGCCTTCCCGCTTTGCCGCCGATGGTTCCTCTCTGGTGTTCGAACAAAGCTCGGTCGGTGATGCTGTTGTCTTCAACATTCCGGCAATCACCGAAATTGCGGCTGTGTACGCTATTCCGTCGACGGCTAGTGAAGGAACCGCTGCGGCGTCAACGAACTTCACCGTCAGCGCGACCACGTATGGTGCTAAAAAACCGGCCGTCAGCTTCAACGGGGACGGCACACCTTCCGCATTCAATGTGGACAATGTTGATATTCAGTGGGCAAACGGTTCAACCGATCAGGAATTCACCTCGACCACCAATGACACCCGGGTCAGTCTGTTTATGGGCAACACCAACGTCGCCGATGGCATGACGCAGTTCGCCGGATCATATCAGATCAACTTTATCTCACAGAACGGTGCACAGTTCGGTAACTTCGCCGGCGTCAGTATCGGATCGGGCGGTATCGTCACGGCCCTGTTCGATAATGGTGTAACGCGACCCGTCTTCATGGTCCCGGTGGCGACCTTCGTTAACCCCAATGACATGCAGAGCCTGAGCGGCAACGTCTACATCGAAACCGATTTCTCCGGCATGCCGACAGTGCGCGAGGCCGGTGAAGGCGGCGCGGGCGATGTTACGGGGGCTGCGCTTGAATCCTCAACCGTGGACCTGGGTGAAGAATTCACCGCCATGATCGTGACCCAGCGAGCCTACTCGGCCGCCGCCAAGATCATTACCACGGCAGATGAAATGCTCGATGAGCTGCTGCGGATCAAGAGATAGTAAACTGATTACCCATTGACCACCAACCAAAGGAACCCATACCACACGACCCCATACCACACGACCCAAACCCAGGCCCCGGTTTCGACATTGTTCGAGCCGGGGTCACTTTTTTGGGCATCCATCCGCAAACCCCATAAAACAAAATCGAAATTTTCCTCTCATTAACCTTGCCCATTAGCGCTTCATTAAGAGGTCGGCTTTAAGATCATTAGTAACAAACGCGCTTATTGAGAAACAGAACGTTGCCAATGCAAAATTCAAAAGCTACTCAGGAAAATTCCGCGCCCAGGGGACTTGTTGTCATCGGACCCGACGGTCGATGTCTTACGCGGGACGATCTTCCCCCGGCAAACACCAAACGCTGGGTCATCCGGCGAAAAGCCGAAGTTGTTGCCGGTGTTCGCGCCGGTCTGATCACCCTTGCCGAAGCCTGCAAACGATATTCCCTGTCAATCGACGAGTTTCTGTCGTGGCAGCATCAACTCGATTCCCACGGCCTGGAAGGCTTGAAGGTGACCA
>JAJFIE010000377.1 GCA_021775275.1 Rhodospirillales bacterium
TACCCTCGCGGTTGACCACCGGGTGGTAGACGGCTCGGTAGGCGCTGAATTCCTTGCCGCTTTCAAACCACTAATCGAAGATCCGGTCAGCATGTTATTGTGAGGCATTTATGGACATCTATCATATCTGGTGTGATCCAAAGTCCGGGGTTTCCGACCTGAGTTTTGTTGACAAGGTAAATGCCTACATGGAGCATCTGAAACAGAGCGGAAAGATCGCCGGATTTCGTATTACCCGTCGAAAACTCGGACTGGGTCCAAACGAACTGGGCGAGTTTCATATTATGGTTGAAATCACCGATCTGGCCCAATTGGATTCCGCGTTCGAGCACGTAGCTAGTCGCGCCGAGCCTGTTGAAGGACTGCACCATGGCGTGAATTCTCTCGCGACGAACTTAACGTTCGCCCTTTACCGCGATTTCCCGGACGCTGTCAGAAAAATTGGTGAAGAAAAATTCTGACCACGAGGACCTAAAACGCCAATGAACGTTCCTGACAAGATTAACCTGAATGAGAAATTCGCGGAGTTTGATGACCGCTGGTCGCCAAAAATTGTTGGTGACCTGGACGACTACCATATCAAACTGGTGAAAGTGGAAGGTGATTTTGTCTGGCACACCCATGAGCAGGAAGACGAAATGTTTGTGATTATTGACGGTGTTTTGGACATGGATTTTCGGGATCGGCGCGTTACGCTGGGACCCGGTGAATTCATCGTGGCGCCCAAGGGAACCGAGCACAAACCCCATGCAGAAGGTGTCTGCAACATCATGCTGCTCGAACGTCAAGGTGTCATAAACACAGGCGATGCACGGACAAGCGACCTCACGGCTGGCACAGGCAAAAGGCTCTAGACCATGGCAGAGGATACTCAATTCGACGTGGTGATCATCGGCGCCGGACCAGGCGGGTACGTAACCGCGATCCGCGCCGCCCAGTTGGGGCTGAAGACCGCCGTGGTTGAAAAGAAACCCTTGGGCGGCATTTGCCTGAACTGGGGTTGCATTCCCACCAAGGCGCTGCTGCGCTCCGCCGAAATTCTTGATTACATGAATAATGCGGAAGTTTACGGCCTGAAAGCCGATGGCGTCGGCTTTGATCTTGCGAGAATCGTCGAGCGATCGCGTGGCGTGTCGTCGCAACTTTCCAAGGGTGTCGGGTTCTTATTGAAGAAGAACAAGGTAACGGTCATCGACGGGGAAGCGAAGTTGAACGGCCCCGGAAAGATCGACGTAAGCAAAGACGGCAAGCCGGTCTCAAGCCTCACTGCCAAACACACCATCATCGCGACCGGTGCACGGCCCCGCGCCCTGCCGGGGCTGGAAGCCGACGGCAAACTGGTGTGGAGCTATTTCGAGGCTCTGGTACCCGATAAAATGCCAAAATCATTACTGGTTATCGGTTCTGGCGCTATCGGCATTGAGTTCGCCAGTTTCTACCGAAGCCTCGGCGCAGAGGTCACCGTGGTTGAGGTTCTGCCACAAATCCTGCCGGTGGAAGACCCTGAGATCGCCGAGATCGCCCGCAAGCAATTCGAGAAGCACGGCATGAAAATCCTGAGTGGCGCCAAGGTCGCCAAACTGGATAAAACCAAAGACAACGTCACTGCCACTATTGAGACCGCCGACGGCAAGACCGAGACCATTACCGTGGATCGGGTTATTTCCGCCGTGGGCGTTGTCGGAAACATCGAAAACATCGGACTTGAATCCACTAAAATCAAAACCGACCGGGGCTGCATCGTGGCGGATGAATTTTCCCGCACGGATGAGCCGGGCATCTACGCCATCGGCGATGTGGCGGGACCTCCCATGCTGGCCCATAAGGCCGAACACGAAGGTGTCATCTGCATCGAGATGATCGCCGGTCTTCCCGGTGTGCATCCCATTAACAAAGACCGTATCCCCGGTTGCACCTACTGCCACCCTCAGATTGCCAGTGTCGGCCTGACGGAGGCGAAGGCGAAGGAAGCCGGGCGTGACGTAAAGGTCGGTCGGTTCCCCTTCATCGGCAACGGCAAGGCAATTGCGTTGGGTGAGCCGGATGGCATGGTGAAAACGGTGTTTGATACAAAAACCGGCGAATTGCTGGGCGCCCATCTGGTCGGTACGGAAGTGACCGAACTGATCCAGGGTTTCGTGGTCGCGATGGGACTGGAGACCACGGAGGAAGACTTGATGCACACGGTCTTCCCACATCCAACCCTGTCGGAGATGATGCACGAGTCTGTCCTTGACGCCTACGGGCGCGCCATCCACATTTAATGCCATGACCACTGTAGAAAAACTGGAAAAACTTCGTCATCCGGAAAAGGCCCACCGGCCGGATAATATCTCGCCGCGCAAACCGGCGTGGATTCGCGTCAAGGCCCCCACATCCCCTGAATATGGCGCGACTCGCAAGCTGATCCGGGAGCACAACCTGACAACGGTGTGCGAGGAAGCCGCGTGCCCCAATATTGGTGAATGCTGGGCCATGCGCCATGCCACGGTGATGATCCTGGGCGATATCTGCACGCGGGCCTGTGCATTTTGCAATGTCGCTACGGGAAAGCCCGGCGCGGTAGACACACTAGAGCCTGACAACGTAGCCATCACAGCAGCAAAACTGGGCCTGAAACACATGGTGATCACATCGGTGGACCGCGACGATTTAATCGACGGTGGCGCGGAACAGTTCGCCAAATGCCTGGACATGGTGCATCAGGTTTCGCCGGAGACCACGGTGGAAGTGCTGACCCCTGATTTCCGCGACAAGTCGGGTGCACTGGAAACCGTCATCACCGCTAAACCGGATGTTTACAATCACAACCTGGAAACCGTACCGCGGCTCTATCCTACCATTCGACCAGGAGCCAGATATTACCATTCGTTGCGTCTTTTAGATCGCGCCAAACAGCTTGACCCCACGGTATTCACCAAATCCGGCATCATGGTAGGATTGGGCGAGGAGCGCCACGAAGTCTTGCAGGTCATGGACGATATGCGTTCCGCCGGGGTGGATTTCCTGACCATCGGCCAGTATTTGCAACCGACGCCCAAACATGCCGCCGTGGCGCGGTTCGTCCCACCGGATGAATTCGATGAATACAAACGCATGGGTGAAGCAAAAGGCTTCCTGCTTGTGGCTTCAAGCCCGCTGACCCGGTCGTCCTATCATGCCGATGATGATTTCAACCAGCTCCAGCGGGCCCGTGCGGACGCAGCGACACGGTAACGAAGAAGAACCAGAGCAATGCCGAGCCACACCGAACGGCATCCATTGCCATACACCCCTGAACAGCTATTTGATCTGGTCGCCGACGTCGATCGCTATCCGGAATTCCTGCCGTGGTGCATGGCAACCCGTGTCCGTCAACAGGACGATAAAGAGATGATCGCCGACATGGTCATTGGTTTTAAAATATTCCGCGAAAGTTTTACCTCCAGGGTCACGCTTAATCGTCCGGAAAAAATTGATGTAATGTATGAGAATGGACCTTTTAAGTATCTGGAAAATCACTGGATTTTCGAACCATCTGGTAATGGATGTGTGATTGATTTCAGTGTCGATTTTGAGTTCAAATCCCGTCTGTTGGAAAAAGCCATCGGGGCCGTTTTTCAGGAAGCCGTACACCGCATGGTGGGTGCATTCGAGACCCGGGCCAGGGCACTCTATGGCCGTTAATTTTTCAGCACTTCCAGCACAAGTGACAAGGCGGCATTCACGGCATCAGCACGTACCGCGTCGCGGTCGCCCGGAAACACATGACGTTCATGGCGGGTATCACCGTTCAGACGCGCTGCTGCCAAATGAACCATCCCCACCGGTTTATCATCCGTTCCACCACCGGGGCCGGCGATTCCTGTGACAGCGACAGAAACCTGCGCGCGAGAATGAGAAATCGCCCCCTCCGCCATGGCGCAGGCAACCTCCTTGCTGACCGCGCCAACGCTCTCGAACAGGGTGAGGGGGATTCCCAGCATGTCGTGCTTGGCCTCGTTGGTATAAGTCACGAAACCGCGTTCCACTACGCTGGAAGAGCCTGGAATGGCGGTCAGCGCAGCAGAAATCAAACCGCCCGTGCAGGATTCTGCGGTAGCCAGCATGATGTTGTGGCGCTGACAGGCGTCAAGTACCGCGCTGGCAAGCGAGTTTACGTCGTTGTCAGGAATCACCAGAACGCCTCCATGGCCCGGTGCAGGCCATAGGCCGCAGCGGCGGCATAGATGGCGGCGCCGATATCATCAATCATGACGCCAAGCCCGCCCTTGATCCTGTGATCCATAACGTTTATCGGCCACGGTTTAGCGATATCGAACAGGCGAAATAGTGCGAATCCGATCACAAACCACACCCAATCCAGAGGAACGACCGTCAGAACCAGCCATTGCCCGGCCACTTCGTCAATCACCACCGGCCCCGGATCACCGACACCTGAGCGGTCCATATAGTCGTTTGCGGCCCAGATACCGACACCAAAAACAACAGCTGTGGCAACCAATAGAGCCGGTAATCCGGCGAGCGTCAAAATGACCCAGGCCATGGGCACGGCAACAGCAGAACCCCACGTTCCCGGGACTTTCGGCAGGTACCCTACACCAAACCACGTGGCGAGCAGAACTCCCGGAGTGGTAAGAGAGGGCCGCACTTCATCTGCATTTGCTATCATTTGGATACCCTGTGGCGACAATTTTGACTCGGCTTCGCACCGTATTGTTCATGACCTGAATATGAGGCTTAAATATTTGAACCTGAGCGAATATAATCCCTTGCATGGTCAATGGCGAATGGATACCGTCATGGACGCAAAAAAAGGTGTAAAAAAACACCCGAGTTCCGGGCATGTACCGGTAAGAATATTGGGAACAAACGAGGGGCGCCGCCCCGACATAAGGGCGCGTATTTCTGGTGATGATGGAACCTTCCAGTCAACTTGGTTTTCGTGAACGATGGGCAATACGCCTGAATGACATGTTCCCGGAACGCCAGATCGTTGTCCGCACGGAAGAACGTGTTTCCTACTTGCGCATCCCCAAGGCACCGCAAATGGTCGTGGTGACATTTCTGCTCGCCTTTAGCGGCTGGATCGGTTTTACCAGCGTCAGCTATTTCCTGAATGATCAAATTCTTGCCAGCAAGAATGGTCAGATCGTTAATGCGCGCCTTGCCTATCAGAGTCTGCTCGACGAAGTCGGAGAATATCAACGCAAATTCATTGGTATAACCACCGATCTTGAAGAAAATCATGGACTCATGCTGGGTCTGGTGGAACAGAACGCATCGCTACAACAGAATCTGTCATCCATTGAACACCAGTTAAAAGTCACCGAGGCAGACCGTCAGGCAATCTTCGGGGCACGGCAACGCCTGAAAGGTGATCTGGACAATATTCAGGATAACCTGACGTCAATCACCAGCCGGAATTATCTGCTACAGGACAATCTGGATACAATTACGTCCGATCTGTCATCGGCGTTATCCGAACGCAATGCCGCGTTGGTGGAAAGCAAACGCATGCAACGTTATGCTGACGAGTTGGAGTCTACACTTGGGTCTCTGCAAACAGCACAGATCGGCACCGTCGACGACCTTACCAAACGCACAGACAGCAATATCGAGTCCATGGAGCGGGTCGTTGTGATGGCGGGACTAGACGTTGCCGCCCTGCTGGAAGCAAATCAGGACAAGACATCGGGGCAGGGCGGACCGTTTATAGCCGTGCCGGACGGCGTTCCCGGCGACGAGCTGCGCACCAAACTGGTGAACCTGGACACCCGGCTG